>NZ_VKHS01001079.1 GCF_014141525.1 Streptomyces calidiresistens | reverse complement strand
CGCCCCCTCCCGTCCGCGTCTCCGCGTCTTCGCGTTCCCACCCGCTCCGCGGAACCGGCCCCGACCCTCCTCAGGTGTCGATGCGGGAGCGGTCCAGCACCGCCGCGGAGGAGGCGATGAACTCGCGACGCGGCGCCACGTCGTTGCCCATCAGCAGGGCGAAGGCCGCCTCGGCCGCCTCGAGGTCGTGAATGTTGATCCGGCGCAGCGTGCGGTGGCGCGGATCCATGGTCGTCTCCGCGAGTTGGTCGGCGTCCATCTCGCCGAGACCCTTGTAGCGCTGGATCGACTCCTTGAAGCGGATGCCCCGGTCGGTGAGTTCCCGCAGGGTGTCCCGCAGCTCGGCGTCGGAGTAGGTGTACCGGTACTTCTCCCGACCACGGGGTGGGTTGATCAGCTCGATGCGGTGCAGCGGGGGCACCGCGGAGAAGACCCTGCCCTGCTCGACCATCGGGCGCATGTAGCGCTGGAAGAGGGTCAGCAGCAGACAGCGGATGTGGGCGCCGTCCACGTCCGCATCCGCGAGGAAGATCACCTTGCCGTAGCGCGCCTGGTCGATGTCGAAGGTGCGCCCGGAGCCGGCTCCTATGACCTGGATGATGGCGCTGCACTCGGCGTTCTTGAGCATGTCCGACACCGAGGACTTCTGGACGTTGAGGATCTTGCCCCGAATGGGCAGCAGCGCCTGGAACTCGCTGTTGCGGGCGAGCTTGGCGGTGCCCAGGGCGCTGTCGCCCTCGACGATGAACAGTTCGCTGCGGTCCACGTCGTCGCTGCGGCAGTCGGCGAGCTTGGCGGGCAGCGCCGAGGACTCCAGGGCGGTCTTGCGGCGCTGGGCCTCCTTGTGCTGACGGGCGGCGATGCGGGTGCGGGCCGCGGCGACGGCCTTCTCCAGCACCGCCCGGGCCTGCTGCTTGTCGTCCCGCTTGGTGGAGGTCAGGAACGCCTTGAGCTCCTTGGCGACCACCTGGCCGACGATCCGGGTGGCCGCCGAGGTGCCCAGCACCTCCTTGGTCTGTCCCTCGAACTGGGGCTCGGCCAGTCGTACGGTCACGACGGCGGTGAGACCCTCCAGGGCGTCGTCCTTGACGATGTCGTCCTCGGCGACGCGCAGCAGCTTGCTCGACCGGAGCACCTCGTTGAGCGTGCGGGTGACCGCGCGCTCGAACCCGGCGACGTGGGTACCGCCCTTGGGGGTGGCGATGATGTTGACGAAGGACTTGACCGTGGTGTCGTACCCGGTGCCCCAGCGCAGCGCGACATCGACCCGCAGGTCCCGCTTGACCTCGGTCGGGATCATGTGACCGCGGTCGTCCAGGACCGGCACGGTCTCCTTGAAGGTTCCCTCCCCCTGCAGGCGCAGCACGTCACAGATCGGCCGATCGGGGGCCAGGAACTCGCAGAACTCCCCGATCCCGCCGTCGTAGTGGAAGATCTCGGTGGTGCCCTTGGCGTCCTCACCCGCCTCCCCGTCCC
>NZ_VKHS01001078.1 GCF_014141525.1 Streptomyces calidiresistens | reverse complement strand
ATAAGAGCCACCCCTTCCCCTCCCACTCCGGTCCCCCGAGGAGCTGAGAACCATGGCCGCAGGTGCCATGACCCCCGTCGTCGCCCGTGCCCTGGCCGACGCCCGACCGGTGCCGGCCTGGCTCGACAGCCCCGACCGGCCCGAGCCCGAGCCCCCACTGAGCGGCGACGAGCGCACCGACCTCCTGGTGGTGGGGGGCGGGTACAGCGGGCTGTGGGCCGCGTTGATCGCCAAGGAACGCGAGCCGGACCGGGACGTGGTCCTCATCGAGGGGCGGGAGATCGGTTGGGCGGCCTCCGGACGCAACGGTGGCTTCTGCTCCGCCTCCCTCACCCACGGCCTGGGCAACGGGTTGGCCCGCTGGCCCGACGAGATCCGGGAACTGGAGCGGCTGGGCGCCGCCAACCTCGACGCCATCGCGGAGGCCGTCCGGCGGTACGACATCGACTGCGACTTCGAGCGCACCGGTGAGATCACCGTGGCGACCGCCCCGCACCACCTGGAGGAGCTGCGCTCCCTGCGCGACGACGCCCGGCACCTCGACCTGGCCGGCTTCGACCTCCTCGACCGTGACGAGATGCGCGCCGAGGTGAACTCGCCCACCTTCCTGGGCGGACTGCGGGACCGGCACGGCACCGCCATGCTCGACCCCGCCCGCCTGGTGTGGGGACTGAAGCGGGCCTGCCTCGCCGCCGGGGTGCGGGTGTACGAGGGCACCCCCACCGACCTGATCTCCTCGCGCGGCCCCGGCGTGGCGGCCCGCACCCCCTCCGGGCGGGTGTTCGCCCGGCAGGCGGTGGTGGCGACCAACGCGTTCCGCTCGCCCCTGCGCCGCGTCCGGCCGCTGATCGCCCCCGTGCACGACTTCGCGTTGATGACCGAGCCCCTGACGCCGGAGCAGCGGGAGGCGATCGGCTGGCGGGGCCGCCAGGGCCTGGCGGACGCCAACAACCACTTCCACTACTTCCGGATCACCGCCGACCACCGCATCCTGTGGGGCGGCTACGACGTGGTGTACCACTTCGGCGGGGGCACCGACGAGTCCCGCTGGCAGCGTCCGGAGACCTTCGAGCGCCTCGCCCGACACTTCCTGACCTGCTTCCCGCAACTGGAGGGCATCCGCTTCACCCATCGGTGGGGCGGGGCCATCGACACCTGCTCGCGTTTCTCGCCCTTCTTCGGCACCGCCCACCGGGGCAGGGTCGCCTACGCGGCCGGGTTCACCGGGCTGGGGGTGGGGGCCACCCGCTTCGGGGCGGAAGTGATGCTCGACCTGCTCGCCGGCGCGCGCACCGAGCGCACCGCCCCGCGGATGGTGCGCGAGAAGCCCCTCCCCTTCCCTCCCGAGCCGGTGCGCTGGGCGGGTATCGGCATCACCCAGTGGGCGATGCGCCGGGAGGACGCCACCGGACGCCGCAACCTCTGGTTGCGGGGTCTGGACCGGGCCGGCCTGGGCTTCGACAGTTGATCCCCCCC
>NZ_VKHS01001077.1 GCF_014141525.1 Streptomyces calidiresistens | reverse complement strand
CCCGCCGCCCGTGCCGCCGCCGGTCCCGCCCCCGTTGGAGGAGCCGCCCAGCGTCGCGAGCACCGCGTCGTAGGCGGGCTTCTTGTTGTAGTTGCCGTCGAACAGCAGCGGGGTGCCGCTGCTGCGCCAGGAGTACTTGTCCGTCACGCCCCACACCGTGATGCCGGTGCAACGGGAGACGTTCAGGCACGCCTGGATCACGCGCCGGTAGTCGTTGGCCTGGGCGGTGCCGGAGCCCTCGATGTCCAGCTCGGTGATCTGCACCTCCACGCCGAGGTCGGCGAAGCGCTGGAGGTTGGCCTGGTAGTCGTTGGGCACCGGGGACTGGGGGTTGAAGTGCGACTGGAAACCGACGCAGTCGATGGGCACGCCGCGCTGCTTGAGGTCACGGACCAGGTTGTAGACCGCGTCGCTCTTGGCGTTGCGACCGTCGGTGTTGTAGTCGTTGTAGCAGAGCTTGGCGTTGGGGTCGGCCGCCCGCGCCATGCGGAAGGACTCCTCGATGTACCCGTTGCCCAGCACCCGCTGGAAGACCGAGTTGCGTCGGGCGCCGCTGCTGCCGTCCTGGAACGCCTCGTTGACCACGTCCCAGGAGTGCACCTGACCGCGGTAGCGGCCCATCACGGTCTCGATGTGGGTGCGCATCACCGTGCGCAGCTCGGTGGCGTTGTTGATGTTGTCGACCCACCCCGGCAGCTGGGAGTGCCACACCAGTGTGTGCCCGCGCAGCGACATGCCCCGGCTGCGGGCGTGGTTGGCGATCCGGTCCGCCTCGGTGAAGGTGAAGTTGCCGCGGGTGCGCTGCAGCGACTCCCACTTCATCTCGTTCTCGGCGGTGATGCTGTTGAACTCGCGGTTGAGCGTGTTCACGTAGTCCGACTCGCCGAGCCGGTTGTTGGCAACGGCGGCGCCGAAGTACCGACCCTTCTCGGCCGCCGCGGCCCCCAGGGTCGAGGCCGCGTTGGCGGTTCCGGACATCGACACGAGGCCGGCGGAGACCAGGATGCCCACGGCGCCGACGGTGACGGCGCGTCGCAGACGGGTCCGCAGGCGGGACCGCCCGGGGGACCGGGGTGTTTCGTCGTTCATTGTTGTCCCTTCTGGTGAACCGGCCGGGGCGTCCCGCCGCCCCGGCCGGATGGTGTCACCGGAACCGTGGGGACGGCCGGGTGCGCGGCGGCATCCCCACGGAACGCGGGTGGTGCGGCTCCCGTGACCTCCGGTGACGAACGCTCAGAAGTTTCCGCCCAGCCCCCGAAAGCGTCAACGAATGTTTCCGGAAAACTTCCGGACAATAATCTCCGAAAAACAACGGTCGAACCCCGAACCAACAGCGCCTTTCCCCGTGAGGCGAGTGAGGGTGTGTGTGTTCACCTCTTGAAGGGAGAAGGTTTCACTGATTCTTTCGAAAATTTTCCGAAACCAACTCCGCCGAGGGCCACCCGGCCGGCGTGCGGGGCACCTCCCGACCCGCCC
>NZ_VKHS01001076.1 GCF_014141525.1 Streptomyces calidiresistens | reverse complement strand
GTCCCCGCCACCCTCGCCACCCTCCTCGCCCTCGGCCTGACCGCCCTGACCTTCCTCACCGTCCGCGCGGTCCTGCGCACCACCCTCACCCACACCACCCGCGCCGCCCGCGCCCTCCGCAACACCCTCTCCGGCACCCCCCGCTCCGTCATCGCCGCCGCCATCGCCGCCGCCATCTGCACCGCATACAGCGCAGACGTCGCCTGGCGATTCGCCGCGGCCTGGCTCGAGATGGACTCCATGGAGGAGCGCATCCTCATGTTCGCGGTCGGGGAGATCGCGCTCTTCGCCACCGCCCTGATGGCACGGGACAACGTCCTCAAAACCGGGACCCCGGGTACGCCCGGCACGCTGGTGTGGGTCATCACCACCGCCCAGATCCCGCCCTGCTTCATGGTCACCGAGTCCCTGGTGGCCGGCGCCGTCCGCGCGTTCTTCGGCCCCGTCGCCGCCGGCCTGCTCTGGCACCTGGCCATGGGCATCGAGCTGCGGCACGCCAAGCCCGAGATCCGCCCCAACAGCCTCCCCGCCATCCTGATCAGGGAGGCCCGGGAGCGGCTGCTGTCCTACCTCGGAGTCGCCAACCGCGACCGGACCGCCGCCCAGATCGCCCGCGACCGCGCCACCCACCGCGCCGTCGCCTACGCCGCCCGCCGCAAGGCCCTCGACGACCGCAGCCTCGTCCTCTTCCGTCGGCTGCGCGAGTCCATGCTCGACACCCGCACCGCCCGCGCCGTCGCCCGCGCCGACGTCGGCGTCGACGACGAGCAGCGCGAGACCCTGATGAAGCGCCTCGCGGTCTACTTGAACGCGGGTCAGCTCTCGAAGCTGGACCTCTCCTCTCCCTGGCAGCCGGCCGACGTCGTCCCCGTTGTCCCGACGGTGTCGTTGACCAAGGCACCCCGCACGGCGGCCCCGACGGCGGCGGTTGCCGCGTCGCCCGCCGTCCCGGAGCTGCCGTCGCCCCCCGCCGCCACGGCGCCCCGACGCGACGTCACCCCGACGACACCCGCCGTCCCCGTCGCCCCGACGGCCAACGGCACCACGGCGACGGCACCCGCTGTCCCCGTCGCCCCGACGGCCGACGGCAACGGCGCCCCGACGGCCGACGGCAACGGCGCCACCCCGACGACCGACGCCACGTCGCCCCGTCCCACCGACGGTGCCCCAACGACCGTCACCCCCGACGACGACGGCGCCCGACGCCCGACGCCCGACGTGCCCACCGACGGCGGCACCCGACGCCCCACCACCGACGGCCCCGTCCTCTACACCGCCCCCACCGGCGAGGAGTACACCAACCCCGCCGAAGCAGCGATCCGCCCCCTCTACGACCGCCTCAACGGCGGACGCCCCACCACCCGCCTCATGCGCGAAGCCCTCCGCGCCGCCGGCCTGCGCGACAGCGAGTCCACCGCCCGCGACGCCCGCCGCCGCATCGAGAGGCGCGAACCCCACCTCCAGCAGCGCCTCCCCGCCCT
>NZ_VKHS01001075.1 GCF_014141525.1 Streptomyces calidiresistens | reverse complement strand
GTGTTTTGTTTCAGGCGGAACACGGCATACGAGATAGCTCCAAGTCTCGTGGGCTCGGAAATGTGTATAAGAGACTGGGACGGGGCGGCGCGGAGCCGGTCAGCGACGGAACAGTTCCGCGGGCAGCGGCTTGAGCAGTCGGTACAGGTCCTCGGTGATGGGACGGTCCCAGCTGGCGATGGTGACCAGGACCCCGTCGCTGCGGTCGAACTGCACGCAGGACACGCGGTCCTCCGAACAGGTGACGCGGCGCACGATCAACAGGTTGCCGTCGTGCATGACCGGGACGTCCTCGGTACCGGTCACGGTGACCGCGTCCACCGAGGCGTCGTCCATCTCCAGGGCCTGGAGCAGCTGGGTGACCTCGAAGGGGGCCTCGTCCTCCTCCGTCTCACGGGCGGGCGAGCCCGGCGGGAGGTTCCCGATGACCATGGCCGGCCCGCGCCCCCCGAAGAGGTCGTAGCGCAGAATCACCCCCTGGCAGGTGCCGTCCTCGGCGGGGAGCAGTCCCGCACCGAGCACACCGGGCCAGTCGCCGGGATCCATGGCGAGAACGTCGAAGTCCGGTCCGGCCGGGGTGGCGGCGCTGCGGCGGCGGAGAAAGGACATGCCGCCATGGTACGCGGCGTCCGGTCCCCGCCGACGGTCCGGCCCGAGCCCGGTGGGAAGTGTGGCGGAGGGCGGTCAGACCGGGCCGGGGAGCCCGGGACCGGCCAGTTCCCGGCACCGCGCCTCGTCCTCCAGCGCGGCCAGGGTGTCGGGGTGATCGGGACCCAGGGAACGTTCCCGTCCCAGGCGCACACGCCCGTACTCCTCCAGCGCCGGACCCCAGCGCCCCAGCCGACCGAGGGCGACGGCGATCTCCCGGCGGCTCACCAGGGTGTCGGGGTGGTCGGGACCGAGGACGGCGGCACGCAGGGCGCAGACGTTCCGGGCCTCGCACAGCGCCTCCTCCCACCGGCCCAATCGTCCCAGGGTGACGCCCAGTCCGTGGCGGGCCCGAAGGGTGGCGGGGTGTTCGGCCCCCAGCGCGACGGCACGATCCGCCACGAGGTTGCGGTACACCTCCAGCGCCTCGGCCGGGCGCCCCAGGCGCCCCAGGCAGATGGCGCACTCGTAGCGGGAGGCGAGTGTCTCCGGGTGTCGGGGCCCGAGGGTCCGGCCGCGGGCGGCGGCCACGCCCCGGTGGCCGCGCAACGCCTCCTCCCACCGCCCCAGCCGACCGAGGGCGAAGGCGACGTGGTGCAGGCTGTCCAGGGTGTCGGGGTGCTCCTCCCCCAGCGTCCGGGCCCGTTCCTCGGCCAGCGCGGCGTGCACGGCCCGGGCCTCCTCCCATCGGTTGTCCCGGGGCCGCTCCCCGAGCGGGATCCGGCCGAGGGAGGCGTCCCCGGCGAGCCCTGCCGGGGGGTGCGGCACCGGCGTCCCGCCCGGTGGCGCGACCGGGTACCGCTCGGGGGTCGGAGGGGTCGGCGGTCCGCCGA
>NZ_VKHS01001074.1 GCF_014141525.1 Streptomyces calidiresistens | reverse complement strand
GCCCCCAGCGAGGAGACCCCGTGTCCGGACCCACCCCCGTCACACCCCTGTACACCGCGACCGCGACCGCCGGCGGCGGTCGCGACGGCCGTGCCCGCACCGCGAGCGGCTCCCTGGACCTGGAACTGCGCACCCCCGCCGCGCTCGGCGGACCGGGCGGTGGCACCAACCCCGAGGAACTGTTCGCCGCCGGTTACGCCGCCTGCTTCTCCAGCGCGCTGGGTCTGGTGGCCCGCCGTGCCCGCACGGACGTCTCCGGTACGGAGGTCACCGCCGACGTCTCGTTGGGGAAGGTCCCCGACTCCGAGGGCTTCGGGCTGTCGGTGCGGCTGACCGTCCGGATGCCGGACGTGCCCGGGGCCACCGCCCGGGCCCTGGTCGAGACGGCCCACGGGGTGTGCCCCTACTCCAACGCGATCGACGGCAACGTCGCGGTGGAGCTGCGGGTGGAGGCGGACGACTGACTCTCCGCCGGGCGCCGGCCCGGCCCCCGGTCGCGACACCCCGGGTGTCCCGACCGGGGGCCTTTCCGCATCCCGGGGCCCCGGGGCCGGCTCAGTCCCCGCCGGGGTCCCGGGAGGTGCCGTGCAGCAGGTCGAGGAAGTCCCGGAAGGCCCGGCCCATGTCCACACCCGCCCCGCCGTCCGCCCCGGTCCCGCCGGCCTCGTGCAGCCACTGGAACTGCAGGCCGTCCATCACGGCGATCAACAGGGGCGCCGCCCGCTCCGGCGTCAGGCCGTTCGGCAGGCGGTCGCCGAACTCCTGCCGCAACGTCGCCTCCGCGCCGGCCCGCGCCCAGCGGTACCGGTCGCGGAAGTACTCCCCGGCGGGGTGGTTCTCGGTGACGCTCTCCCCGAGCAGTGCGGAGAAGGTCTGGACCACCCCCCGGCGCATGGCGTTGTACTCCACCAGCGTCTCCAGGTTGGCCAGCGGCCAGGGGGCGTCGCCGAAGCCCTCCCGGGAGACCGCGCCGCCGGTGTCCCACTCGTCCCGGGTCCGCAGCACCTCGATCAGCAGGGACTCCTTGGTCGGGAAGTAGTGCAGCAGGCCCTGCTGGGTGATGCCGACGCGCTCGGCGACGGTGCCCAGGGTCGCCCCCCGGTAGCCCCGTTCGGCGATCACCTCCAGCGCCGCGCCCAGGATCTCGCCGCGGCGCTCCTCGCCGCGCGCGCGGTGGCGGGACCGCTGCTCGCGTCCCGGCCCGCCGGGCTCCGCCGCGTCGTTCCGCGTCCTGTCGCCCGTCCCCGTCATCCGTCGTCCCTTCCCGGGATCCGTTTCCGCCGGCGCCCCGGGTCCGCTCGCCCGGGGTCATCCGGCGACAGTACGACATCCATCGGTAACATATTGATAACTTAACCTACCGATCAACAGGTAGGCAATGCAGGATGACGCCACCCGTTCGGACCTCGAAGAGGAGGTGGCCGTGACCCTGGAATCCGCTCCCGTCCGGCAAGCCCCCGTCCCCCTGGTGACCCCTGTCTC
>NZ_VKHS01001073.1 GCF_014141525.1 Streptomyces calidiresistens | reverse complement strand
CCCCTCCCCCGCCGTTCGACGAGCCGCCGGAACAGCCGGTCGTCACCAGCATCGCGGCCGTTCCCACCGCCACCCATCGAGTGGTCGGGCGTCTTCCGTACCGGTTCATGGTGTTCGGTCCTCTCGGGGGGCTCCGGGGTTTCGTGATTGTTAAGCAGGCGAAGAAAGAAAGTCAACCCTCGTGACGCGGGCTCCTCGCACGCCCCGGGACGGCCCTCCCCCGGCCCGGGGCGACCACGCGCCACCGGACGACCACCCGCCGTCCCCTCCGCTCCGCGGGGGCCGAAAGCCTGCGATCATCGATCCCGCGCGGTGTCGCCGGACCCGAACGCCGGGGCCCGGGCGGCCCGACCCAAAGGACGCCGACGGCCCGGACCACGCGGGCGGCGACCGGGGACGGCCACCACGACGGGGCGCCGGGGTCGCGTCACGGGACGGCCGGGACCACGGCCCCGGGCGTGCCGGGACACGTGGCCCGGGCGGGCACGCGCGGGCAGAGGCGGAAAGAGACGAGTGGGGGCGGACCGCACCGCCCCCGTGGACCGGGCCCCGGCGCCCGGGGCCGGAACAGGGGCGAGTGCGACCAGTGAGCGGATCAGGGGAACCCACCGGCCGGACGGGTGGACGTCCGGCCCTCCACGCCAACAGTCGGGCGGCCGTGCTGGACGTGATCCGCGCGGCCGGCACCATCAGCCGGGTCGGTCTCGTCGAGGCCACCGGCTTCACCGGCGCGACCATCTCCACCGTGGTGCGCCGACTCATCGACGAGGGGCTGGTCGTGGAGACCGGTCACGCCGAATCCACCGGCGGCAAGCGGCGGGTGCTGCTGGCCCTGAACCGCTCCTCCCGGTACGCGGTGGGCGTCCACCTCGACCAGGGGGGCGTGACCTACGCACTGACCAACCTCGGTGGTGCGGTCGTCGCCCGGGTCTTCCGTCCCGGCGGCTCCCCCGATCCGGAGGTGATGGTGACCGGGATGGCCGAGGAGATCGCCGCGCTGATCGAGGGCGTCGGGGTGGCACCGGACCGGGTGCTGGGGGTCGGCCTGGCCGTGCCCGGCCCCCTGACCCGCGGCGGCGGGATGGGACTCACCCCGCCCGCCATGCGGCGCTGGGAGTCCTTCCCGCCGGCGCGGGCGCTCGGCGCGGCCACCGGCCTGCCGGTGGTGCTGGACAACGATGCCACCGCCTCGGCGCTGGGCGAGCACTGGTCCGGTGGGGTGGGCGGGACCGCGAGCTTCGCGGCCGTGTACCTGGGCACCGGGATCGGTGCCGGGCTGCTCATCAACGGCGTCGTCCACCGCGGGGTGAGCGGCAACGCGGGGGAGATCGGGCACATCTGCCTCCGGGCGGACGGCCCGGAGTGCTGGTGCGGTGCCCGCGGGTGCACCGAGGCGCTGGCGGGGCCGGCGGCCGTGGTGGAGGCGGCCCGCGCCGACCCGGCGATCGCCGCGGCGGCGGGCCTGGTCCCCGGCTGTCTCTTATACC
>NZ_VKHS01001072.1 GCF_014141525.1 Streptomyces calidiresistens | reverse complement strand
GAGTCCCCGCCCCGGCGGGCGCTGAACCGCCCCAACTCCCGTCTCCCCGCCCCGGCCGGTGTCGCCGTCGGGCAAGTCCTTCACGCTCCATCCCACCGCTTTCGAGGAGCCATGCCCGCTGTCGCGTCGTCGACGCCCCCCATCACCCCATCCGTGCCACCGGAACTGATCCGGCGTGTGCACGCCCTGCGCGCCGGAGACCGGCTGACCACCTCGATCGTGGACTACCTGGTGCCCGTGCTGGTGTACCAGTTGACCGGCTCCGCCACCTGGGCGGGTGTGGCGTTCGCCGCCGAGTGGATCCCGCGCATCGTGGCCATCGGCCTCGGCGGCCCGCTCGTCGATCGGCTGCGTCCGCGCGTCGTCCTGCTCGCCGTCACCCTGGCCCGGACCATCCTGCTCACCGGGGGAATGGCGGCACTGGCCGCCGGGGCCGGGGCGCCCGCGATCGTCGTGCTGGGAGTGGCCTGCGGCTTCCTGGCGAAGGTCGCCTACCTGGCCACCGAGACGCTCGGCGCGGCGGTCGGCCGGGGGCATCGGGACCAGGCCCGGTTCCAGGGCGTGCAGACCGCCATCGACCAGGCGTGCGCCATGGTCGGGCCCCTGGTGGGCGGGGTGCTGCTGGTGGTCGGCGGGCAGATCGGCCTGGGTGCGGCTCTGGCGCTGTCCCTGATCACCGCACTGCTGGTGGCGGTGGTGCGGATGCCGCCTCCCGCCGGGGCGGAGGGCCGGGACGGGCGGCGCTCACGCGGACTGCGCGCCGGTGCCCGGGCGCTGCGGGCGGCGCCGGCCCTGTGCTGGTTGCTCGCCGGGCTGGTCACCATGAACCTGCTGACCGGGCTGCTCCAGGCGGCCGTCCCCGTGATCGTCTCCTCCCACGGTCGCTCGGCCGCGGCCACCGGCGCGGTGTGGAGCATCGGTGCCGCCGCCTCCCTGCTCGCCGCCCTGCTGTGCGCCCGCCGGTTGGGGCGGGTCGGTGTGCCGGCCATCGCCCTGAGCGCCTCCCTCACCGCCGCCGCGGCCGGTGTCGGCGCCGCGCTGGCGGGAACCTACGCGCAGTTCGTCGCGTCGATGGCGCTGCTCGCGGCGGCCGAGGGCGCCGCCCTGGTCGCCCTGCGCACCACCCGGGCCCGGCTGATCCCCCAGCACGTCTTCGGCTCCACGGTGGCCGTGATGGCGCTGGTGCTGCTGGCCCCCATGCCGGTGGGGGGGCTGCTGCTGGCCGCCGCTCCCCGGGCCGGGCTTCCCGCGCTGCTGATCGCCGTGGCCCTGCTGCACACCGCCGTCACCGTGATCGCCGCGTTCGGCCTGCGCCGTCACCGGCACTCCCTGACCGCCGTCCCGCTCTCCCCGACCCCGTGAAGGAAAACCCCGTGCACGACAGCGACCGGAAGCTGATCATCCTCGTGGGCCGCGGCGACCCCGTCTACCGCGGCTACGCCCTCGACGCCCTCACCTCCCGCCACCGCGTGGCCCTGATCGACCGCACCG
>NZ_VKHS01001071.1 GCF_014141525.1 Streptomyces calidiresistens | reverse complement strand
CTGCCGGTCCCCACCGGGACCCCCGCCCCCGTTCGGGTCCGGGGAGGTGGACGTCCGTGAGGGAACCGGCACGGATCGGCGGGAGCACCCCGGCCGCGCCCGACCTCGCCGAGTTGCTGGGGCGGGTGGCACGGGGCGACCGGGAGGCGTTCGAGGGCGTCTACGACCTGGTGGCGGGTCCGGTGCTGGGACTGGTCCGCGGTGTGCTGCGGGACCCGGCCCAGTCCGAGGAGGTGGCGCAGGAGGTGCTCGTGGAGGTGTGGCGCGGCGCCGCCCGGTACCGACCCGAGCGCGGTGCGGCGATGGCCTGGGTGATGACCATGGCGCACCGCCGGGCCGTGGACCGGGTGCGGTCTGCGCAGGCGGCCGGCGACCGGGAGCACCGGGCCGCGCTGCTGGACCACACCCCGGCCTACGACGAGGTGACCGAAGAGGTGGAACACCGGTTGGAGCGCGAACAGGTGCGCCGCTGCCTGCGCGGGCTCACCGAGGTGCAGCGCCAATCGGTGACCCTGGCCTACTACCGGGGGCTGACCTACCGTGAGGTGGCCGAGTTGCTGGCGCTTCCGCTGGGCACCGTGAAGACCCGCCTGCGCGACGGCCTGATCCGGTTGCGCGACTGTCTGGGGGTGACCGCGTGAACACCGCCGACCTGCACACCCTGACCGGCGCCTACGTCCTGCACGCCCTCTCCCCGGGGGAACGGGCGGACTTCGAACGGCACCTGGCGGTCTGCGACGCGTGCGCCGTGGAGGTCGCCGAGTTGGCCGCCACCGCCGGCCGGTTGGCCGGCGCGGTCGCGGTCGCCCCGCCGCCGGGGATGCGCGCGGAGGTGCTGCGGCGGATCGGCACCGTCCGGCAGGAGCCCCCGGTGGTGCCGGCGGGGGATCGCCCCGGCACGGGCCGGTTCCGGGGACGCGGGGGGCGTGCCCCGCGGTGGGTCGTGGCGGCCTGTCTGGTCGCGGCGCTGGTGGGCGGGGCCGCGGCCGTGTGGCAGCACCGGGAGGCGGACCTCGCCCGGGAGCGGGCGGTGGAGGCCGAGCGGCTGCTGGAGGCCGGCGAGGGGATGTCGGAGGTGCTGGCGGTACTCGCCGCCCCGGACGCGCTCGCCGTCTCCGGTGAACTGGTGGCGGGCGCCACCGGCACGGTGGTGGTCTCGGCCGCCGAGGACCGCGCGGTGTTCGTGTCCTCGGGGATGCCCCCGGCGCCGGAGGGCATGACCTACCAGTTGTGGTTCGACGACGCCGGGACGATGCGTCCCGCCGGGCTGATGGAGCCGGCGGGGGAACCGGGCACCTCGGCGTTGGTGATGGAGGGGCCGCTGGCCGGGGCCGTGGGCATGGGGATCACCCTGGAGCCGGCCGGCGGGTCACCGCGGCCGACCTCGGAGCCGTTGGCGGCGATGGCCTTCCCCGTGCCCGGCGGTGGGACGGGGTGACGGGGCTCCGGGACCGGGACCGGCCCGGGGGTCAGGAACCCGGTGCGGTCCCGGTCC
>NZ_VKHS01001070.1 GCF_014141525.1 Streptomyces calidiresistens | reverse complement strand
GAAAATCGTTATTTTACTAGGTAGCTTCCGAGCAGCTCTTGTTGTTGTCTCTTTGTTTTTTATAGTTTTTTTTGAAAGAAGAGCACGGCATACGGTTTGGCTCCATGCCGGGTGGGCCCGGAGAAGAGTATGAAGGACACGGACGGGGGCGGGCAGGCCGTCCCCCCGCCGCTCATCGGATGGTCATCCCGCTCCCCGGCGGCCCCTCGTCCGCCCACCGACCGACCCGCGGGCGATTTTCACCCGGATCCCGTGCGGGTTCATCCATGTTCATCCAGTTTTCAACCTTTTACGCACCGGCGCCCGGGGGAGTCGACGCCCCCCGTCGGGCCCGCGCACCACCGGAGCCCTCCGCCGCGGCCGACCGGCGGGGCGCGCCCCGCCGGGCCCCGGGCCCCTTCACCGCCGCCTCGCCGCGGGACCCCCATCGGCTTCACCCGTCGAACGGAACAACGCATCGGCGACGGCGCGCACCCCCGCCCCGCGCACCGGCCGCCCTCACACCACCCGGAGCCGCCGGTCGGCGCGCACCCCGGCCGCGCCCAGCCAGGTGCGCAGCGGCCCCGGATCGCCCTCGTCCACCAGCCGCTGCACCGAGCCCGTCAGGTCCCGGCCGACCGAGGCGGCGGCCCCGTCACCGCTCGGCGCGCCGACGGCCTCCCGGGATCCGTCGGCCGGCCGCGTCAGTATCGGCCCGTCCAACCAGTCCAGGCCGGGGGCGGCGTCCGTGGTCTCCACGGCCGCGCAGCACACGGCCGCCGTGATGTGCTCCACCAGCAGCTCCCGCCCGGTGCTCGGCACGTCCAGCGGCTGCACCGGCGGCTCGGCCGGCGGGCGGGCGGCCTCCTCCCGGGCCAGGGCGGCCCCGACCCGGGCGGCCAACACCTCGGCCGCCTCCGGGCCGCCCGCCGACAGACGGCGCAGCACGCCCGCCAGGGTCGGCGAACCCTCCCCCTCCAGCGCGCCGAAGAGACGTTCCGCGCGGTCCCGCCACAACCGGTGGGTGACCTCGCGGGGGTAGGTCTCCCAGCTCACCGGGGCCCAGCCGCCGCCGGGGGCGGGCGTGCCGTGGAAGATGCGGGCGGCCAGCAGCGACACCTCGGCGTCCACCGCCCCCGGCTCGTCCAACAGGTCGCAGGCGGGGCGTTCGCCCAGCCGGGCGCCGGGCCCGCCGGCCAGTCGGTCGCGGCGGGAGAGTTCGGTGAGGGCGGCCACCACGCCGGCGTTGAGCGCGGTGGGGCGGCGCCCGGCCCGCCAGGCGGGGAGGATCACCCGGGTCAGCAGCCGGTCCCACCCCGCGTAGGCCAGCCCGACCTGTTCCCGGGCGACCAGTCGCACGTGGTGATCGACCGAGCGGGCCCGCTCCGACGCGGCGGTGGCCACGCCGCGCTCCATCTCCGCCGCGTGCGGGCCGGCGGCCCGCAGCAGGAGACGGGAGAGGCGGGCGGCCACGCCGTGGAGGGGACAGCGCAGGGGGGTGCGGTCGGAGACCTCCAG
>NZ_VKHS01000107.1 GCF_014141525.1 Streptomyces calidiresistens | reverse complement strand
ATCTGGTGATCGCCCACGACCTGGCGGTGGTCCGGCACATCTCCGACGTCATCGGCGTGATGTACCTGGGAGCCCTGGTGGAGGAGGCTGTGCGGGTGCAGACCTCCCGGGTCCGAGTACGGGACCGGCTCTACCTCGGCGGGAACCTGCGCACGGTGGTGGATCTGCGCCGGGGAGAGTGGGGCACCCGCGTGTTCCTCGAAGGCGGAGTGACCCTCGTTCCACGCGAGAGCGCCCCGGCGCCGGTGCTGGTGTACCGCTCCCTGGTCTGCCCCGGCGTGTCATGAGGGTCTGCACCTGGTGCCCGCCGCGCTCCCGCGCCACCGAGGACCTGGTCGTCATCGGCGGACGTGACAGCGGCTCCGGCCCCACCGCCCGGCTGATCTTCGCCTGTCCCTCCTGCCTCCGCGCCCGCCGGGAGCGGCCGGACCGGACCGGGGGCGCACCGCGTCCCGGCCACTCCACGCCGCGGTGACCGGCGGGAAGCCCGGGCCCCTCCTGGACGGCGGGCCGGGTCCCGGTTGGTGGCAGCAGGGTCGGTGTTGGCTCGGCTGCGACCGCCGGGACCTGCCGGTCCAGTGGATCGGCCCGGTGGAGGTCGGCGTCACCCGAGCCGACATGTACGCCTGCGTCGACTGCCTGTCCCGACTGCGCTCGCTGGTGGCCGAGGAAACCACCGGGCGCCCCTGAACCCCGGGCCGGGGACGGATGGTGGCTCTCCGTCCCCGGCCCGGTTCCAACCTTCACCCGGTAAGGCTGCCGCAGACACCCGAACCCTTACCTCGATTCCACGGTGAGTGTGCTCCCCGGGGTGGGCGGAGGAATCCCGCTCACCCCGCCCGAAGACGGACGCCCGGAGGAGTGACGGCCCCGGCGCGTCGAGCCCATGGCCCGGCCCCGCCACCGATGGCGGGGCCGGGCCACGGGTGGCTGTGGCGACGGACACCCCGGGCCGGATGAGGTCGGCCAGCTCGGGAGCCCCCGGGAACACCAGTTCGCCGCCGTGCAAGGGGGAGGAGGCGATGGCCGCCAGATGCCGTGGAGGTTCAGCGGCGCCCGACAGGAAGAGGCCCCTCAGCCGTCGCCGCTGGTCGGTGTGAGGGCGGCCCTGATCCGGTCGCGTGTTTCGGCCGCGGCCTTCGTGGCGGGGTTGGTTGCGAGTTCGTGGTCGAGTTCGCGGAAGCGGTCGGCGACGCGGGTGGAGGTGACGTTGCCGAAGTGGTCTAGGGCGGTGGCGGTGGCCTGGTCGGCGGCTTCCAGTTCGCCACAGCGGGCGTAGGCCCGGGCGAGGGCGATGTGGTCAAAGGCGCGGCTACGGGTCCGTTCGGCGGGCCGGTGGGCGGTGCCGGACTGGATCATCTCCACCGCCCGGGGCGCGCGGGCCGGGTCGTGGTGTGCGGCGATGAGTTCGCAGACGCCGACGGTGACGTGGTGTTCGGCAGTGTCGAACCAGGCGGCCCAGGTGGGTGTCGTATCGGGGTTGTCGGCGGCGAGGGCGTCGTCGGCGACACCGAGGGCGCGGCGGGATTCGGGGAGCCGGCCGAGGACGGCGTGGCAGCGGGCTTCCAGGGTGGCGAGCAGGGCGCGCAGGCGGCCGGGCGGGAGTTTGCGGGTGCCGTACTGGGCGGCTTGGACGAGGTCGAGGGCGTCCTCCTCGCGGCCGAGGTGGTTGGCCTGGCGGGCGAGGCAGTTCAGCAGGTGTCCGGCGATGCCGGCGCCGGAGGGTCCGGCCTGCTTGGCGGCCTGGAGGCCGAGGAAGAAGTAGTGCTGGGCTTCGGCGTGGCGGCCGACGTCGTGGGTCATCCATCCGGCGACGGAGGCCAGGTCGGCGACGGCGGCGAACAGCGCGCGTCCGACCTCGTCGCTGGTGCGGCCGTGGGTGGCGAGTTCGGTGACGTGGTGGAGCTGGCCGACGACGGCGCGGCGGGACAGTCCGCCACCGTGGGCGTTGTCCAGGGTGCGGAAGGCGTCGGTGGTGCGCTGGATGGCGATGACGTCGGACATGCCCAGGCGGCCGGGGCGGGTGGGATCGGGCAGTTCGGCGTCGGGGAGGTGAAGCCAGGGTTGGACGGCGTGGAGGAGGTCGGGGCCGGAGAGCAGTGGGACGGTGGTGGGGGTGGTGTCGTCGGTCACGGCATCGCTCCGGGTGGTGGTGAGGATGGAGGCGACGACGGCCTGCGGTTGCCAGCCCCCGGATAGTGCGGGTGTGCGGGGCTTCCCGTGGAATCCGAGGTCGGCCGGTGTGAGGGGCCGGGGGAGGCGGCAGAGCCGAGTGAGGGTTGCGGCCAGCAGCTCGGGGACGGGCGGGCGTGGTTGTTCGCCGTCGTTGATCCAGCGGGTGATGCGGGAGCGTTCGGGGTGGACGTCGTGGTGCCCGGCCACCGCCGCGGCGGCGCGCAGCTCCTTGGCCAAGGCTCCGTAGCTGACCTGAGCTGCCCCTACCCAGTGGGCGAGCGCGGTGTTGCGGCGGCTGCCGGTTCCCATCGGCGCGGGCCCTCCAGTCCAGGGACAGTTCACCCGGCTTCCAGGGTAGAGCGGGATGGGCCGATGCGGTGCGCAGCGTAGGGAATTCGCAACGGTTCGCAACATCCCGCACCGAACGGAAGTGCGGTGATGTGCAGCTGTTCGCACCGGGGCGGGGCCTGGGGACGCAACAGCGGCCGGGGGTGTCATGGGTGGGCAGCCGGCCGAGAAGGGGCCGGCCCCACAGAAGGAGTGAAGCGATGCCCGAGCAGACCGTCGAGACCGAGTCCGTGTTCGCGCCGAAGGTCACCGAGCACGAGGTGGACGAGCTGACCTTGGGTCGGCAGAACTTCAACGACAGCGACAAGAGCAACTACTTCGAGTCCAGCAACTGACACCGCCTGCACCGCAGGTATGTGGAGGTGTCACCCCGGGGCCCAGGCAGCAACTGCCTGGGCCCCGGCCCATGCCTGATGGGCCGGCCCGATGGACCAGGTGAAGGAGCGCGGGATGCACGAGATACACGAGGTAGTGGAGTGGATGACGGGCACCGGCCCCGGCCGCCGCGCCGGGCCGGGGCTGTCCGGGGTGCTGCTGGGCGGCGCCGCGCGGGCCCGCACGGTGGCGGACGGCCCGCTGCGGCTGGCCGTGGTCGGCGAGTGCGGTGCCGAGGAGGCCGAGCTGCACAGGGCCTTGGCCGCAGTGGCGGCGGGGCGGTGGGCGGAGTTGACCACGTGGGCGGGCTCGTACTGGGTGATCGCTGATCGGCCCGGCGAGCGGCTGGTGTGCGGGGACCTGGCGAACGTGCGCGGGGTGTTCTACACCCTGACCGCCCATGACGAGGTGCGGTGGGCGACCAGCCCGCATCTGCTGGCCTCGCAGACCGGAGCCGGCGTGGACCTGCCGCTGCTGGCCGCGCGGACCGTGGCCGGTGAGCAGCACTGGCCCCACCATTCCCCGTACACGGGAGTTCGGGCGGTGCCCGGCGGTTGGGGACTTCACCTGACCGACGACGCGGTGCGGTTGGTCGATGTGACGGCGGTTCCGGAACCGGTCGGACTGTGGGAGGGAGCGGACCGGTTCGGACAAGCCTTCAACGAGGCGGTCGCCCTGCGGATGCGGGCCGGTGAGGGGCCGGTGGGGGCGGACCTGTCCGGCGGCCTGGACTCCTCCACCGCCGTGCTGCTGGCCGCTCGCCAGGGGGAAGTTCGGGCGGTCACCTACGCCGACCCGCTGACCAGTGCCGAGGACACCGCCTTCGCCGCCCGCGTCGCCGACCACGCCGGGGTGTGGCACCGCACAGCAGCCGGCGGCCAGGACGAGCTCCCGTTCGCCTTCCCGGCCGGGGCGCCGGCCGGGGATGAGCCGACGCTGGACGCGGCGAACACCGGCATGGACTCCTGCTACCTCGCGCCGGTGGCCGGGCTGCGCGCCCATCTGACCGGCCACGGCGGCGACGTCGTTCTCGACGCCTCCTCCGCCTGCTTCCCGGGCCTGGTCCAGGCCGGACAGCGGCGCCGAGCCCACCGTCAGGTCGTCGCCTGGGCCCGGCTGCACAACACCGCGCCGGGCCCGCTGTGGCAGCAGGTCAAGGACACCGCAGACGGATACCCCCACGCCTTGGCGCAGACCGCCCAGACCCTGGAAACCGGCCCGGTCTTCGCGGCCCCGGCGCACGGGGCGTGGTCGTGGCTGAAGCTGGGCACCGCCGCGACCTGGCTGACGGCGGATGGCCGGGCGGCCGTCGCGGCCTGGCTGCGCCGGGCCGCGCAGGGCGCGGGTGAGGTGCGGGCGGAGGAGTTCGACCAGTGGGCGGCCCTGCGCGCCACCGGCGCCTGCGCGCGCACCTCGACACCGCTGTACGCCGCACTCGGCGTCCGGCCGGTGCATCCGTACCTGGACAACCAGGTGGTCCGCGCCGCCTTCGCCATCCCCGCGTTCGACCGGCACAGCACCGTCTCCTACAAGCCGCTGCTGGCCGCCGCCCTGCCCGATCTGCCCGGCTGGCTGACCTCCCGGCGCTCCAAGGGAGCCTTCACCGCCCAACGCATCGCCGGGCTCGCCCGCCACCTGGCGCGGCTCCGCTCTCTGATCGCCGATTCTCCGCTGGTCACCGCCGGGCTGCTGGACGCCGACGCGGCGTTGCGTTTCCTGGAGGCGGCCGCGCGTGGGGAACGCGCGGCGGGCCTGGCCGAGCTCCACCAGCTGTTGGTGACCTGCCACTGGCTGGTCACCGGGCCCGCCCCGGCACCGGCGTGGGCGCCGGGGGTGAGGTCATGTTGACCGTCGCCCCCGACGTGTATCACGCCGGCAGCGCGGAGGGCACAGCCATCCTCGACGCCCGTACCGGCCGGTGGCTGATGCTCGATACGGACGCCTCCCGGATCTGGCAGGCCCTCACCGTGCGCGGCGGCACCGAGGGCCTGGCCGAGGAGATCGCGATCCCCGCCGGGCTCGACCCCGCCGCCGTCCACCAGCAGATCCGCGGCTTCCTCGACGACCTCACCGCCCGGGGGCTCCTCACCGACCCCGCCGCCGGGCCGGACCGGTCGAGGTGGGGAAGGGGGCGGGCGCGGTGAGCGTCATCGTCCCCGGCCGGCCCCGGCGCGTGCCAGTGCGCCACCGGGTGCCGGCCGCCGTGGCGCTGGCGGTGGCGCTGGTGGCCGGGCGGCTTCCGCTGCGGCACCGCATCCGCCTCGTCCGCTGCGTCCGCGCCCTGCCGTATGCCGCACCCGCCCGCCTGGAGCAGCTGCATGCTGCTGTGCTCGCCGTCCGCCCCACCTGGTGGCCAGGCCGGATCGCCTGTCTGGAGACGAGCCTTGCCATGGTGATCGCCGCCGCACTGACCGGCCGTCGTGCCCGTTGGGTGCTCGGCGCCCGGTTCCTCCCGCACGCGGCGCACGCCTGGGCAGAGGTCCCCGGCGCTGCCGTGGGCCGGGACGAGCAAGGGGCGGCGGACCGGCCCTGGCTGCCCGTGCTCACTGTCTAGACCCCGCCCCGGGATTCACCCGAACGTGTGAATCCCGGGGCGGGCCGGTACGGGGGCGGATCGTGGGTGACCTGCGGCGACGCCGGTTCCGCGCGGTGAATTGCCGTTGCCCCGCGCGTGGTTGCCGCCGCCTCATAGGCGGGTGAGCACCACACACGATCAGCCGCAGCCCGGCCAGGTTCCGCAGATGAGCCTCAAGCCCGGCCGCCACCACGGCCTTTCCTCCACGCTGAGCACCTGGGCCATCGCCCGCCGCCTGCCCGGAGCCCTGCGGCAGGCCGCCGCACTCGGGTGGCGCACCGACCGCCGCGCCGTCCTGGCTCTGCTGACGGCCCAGGCCGCCACCGCCATCCTGACCGCGCTCGCTCTGGCGGCGACCGCCCGCGCCCTTGCCACGGTCTTCGCCGCCCCGGAGATCACCGACGGCCTGCGCCAGGCCCTCCCCGCCCTCCTGGTCGTCGTCGTGGCGGCGGCCGGACGGTACACAGCGGACGCCGCCGCCCGGGCAGCCGCCGCCCGCCTCGCCCCCAAGGCGGTCCGGGAAGCGGACCTGAAGGTCATCGCCGCCGCCACCGCCGCCGAACTCGTCGCCTACGAGGACCCTCGCTTCGAGGACGCCCACGACGCGGCCAGCGACGGGGCGCACGCCACCGGTGACCTGATCACCGACGCCCAGGCCCTGACCTCCGCTGCCGCGCAGCTCGCCGCGGCGGCGACCGTCGTCACCGTCCTCCACCCCGCCCTGCTGCCGCTGCTGCTCCTGGCCGTGGCCCCCCGCGCGTGGGGCGCGGTGCGCGGCGCGCGGATCGAGCACGCCGCCCACCACCGCACCGTCTCCGACCGCCGCCTGCGCCAGACCGTCCGCGACTACACCACCGACCGCAACACCGCCGACGAGGTCCGCGCCTGCACCATGGCCGACTACCTCACCGACCAGTACCGCACCGTCTCCGCCCGCCTGGAAGATCAGCAGCTGGCCGCCGCCCGCCGCGCCCTGCTGGTCCGGGGCGCCGGCGACGCACTGGCCGCCGCCGGCATGCTGGCCACCTGGGGCGTCCTGGTCGCCCTGGCGGTCACCGGTCGCCTGGACGCCGCCGTTGCCGGGGCCGCAGCGCTGGCCGTCCGCACCTCCGGCGCCGCCCTCACCGGCGCTGTCCACGCCGGCGCCGGGCTGTTCAAGACCTCGCTGCTGCTGGACGACTGGGCCCGCTTCCTCACCATCGCCCACCGCTGGACCGGCCGCCGCGGCACCACACCTGTCCCCACCACCGGCCCGCAGACCATCACGGCCCGGGCGGCGTCCTTCACCTACCCCGGCACCGACAAGGCGGCGCTGGAGAACATCGACCTGGAAATCCGGCGCGGCGAGGTCGTCGCCCTGGTCGGCGAGAACGGCTCGGGGAAGACCACCCTCGCTCGGCTCCTGACCGGGCTGTTCCTTCCCACCTCCGGCACCATCGCCTGGGACGGAACCGACCTGGCCCGGGCCGACCCCGCTTGCGTGATGGCCGCCGTCTCCCTCGTCCCCCAGGACTACACCCGCTGGCCGCTCGCGGCACGGGAGAACATCACCCTGGGCCAGCCCCGCCCCGACGGCGACGCCGCCGTCCACGACGCGGCGGCGTCGTCGGGTGCCGACGCCGTACTCGCCCGCCTCCCGCACGGGCTGAACACATCCTTGGCCCGCTCCTGGTGGGGCGGCCACGACCTCTCCGGCGGGCAGTGGCAGCGCATCGCCATCGCCCGCGCCTTCCACCGCGACGCGCCGGTGCTCGTCATGGACGAGCCGACCGCCGCCCTCGACGCCCGCGCCGAACACCAGGTCTTCGCCCGGCTCCGCGACCTCGCCGAGGGACGCACCACCCTCTTCATCACCCACCGCCTGGCCAACACCCGCCTCGCCGACCGTATCGTCGTCCTCGAAGACGGCCGGGTTGCGCAGTGCGGCACCTTCGACGAACTCACCTCGGACAGCAGTGGCCCGTTCCTGGAGATGTACAAACTCCAGGAACGGTGAGCGTCCTCATTCCCCACCGGATCCGTGGTCTGCGCTGCGGCCGACCCCGGCACTGTTCCGGGGCCCGTTACGACCAGAGGAAGAACCGATGGATGAAGCCCTGTGGAGCCAGGTGGAGCGACTGCGTGAGTGGCTGGACGCCGAGACCACCCCGGCGCTCGCCGACAACGTCAAACTCTGGCGCGTACTGAAAATCGGTGAGGAGTTCGGGAAAGTCTCCGAGGCACTGCACGGCGCGATGGGCGCCAACCCGCGCAAGGGCCAGTCGCACACCTGGGAGGACGTCAACAAAGAGTTGTGCGACGTGATCGTGACGAGCATGGTTGCCCTCGCGACCTGTACCCCCAACGCTGCCGGGGTGCTGGAGGAGCGAGTCCGGCAGCTTGTCGACCGGGTCCTACCGGAAGGCCGGGAACCGGCCGACCACGCCCGGGAGGCATCCGGCTCCCGCGCTCCGATTCCACGGTGAGCGTGCTCCCGGAGGCGGGCGGAGGAACCCCGCTCACCCCGCCGGGAGACGGACGCCCGGAGGAGTGACGGCCCCGGCGTCGAGCCTGTGGCCGGCCCCGCCACCGATGGTGGGGCCGGCCACGGGTGTGTCGGCTGCTTCGTCCGCTCTACGGGATGATTCCCGCGACCAGCTCCCGGAGGGGTTCCACGAGTTCGGGGTGGTCGCCTCGATCGGCGGATTGGAGGAGTTCGGCGGCGACGACGAGTTGGGCCTGCCTGCCGGGGCCGGTGTCGAGGAGGTCCGCGAAGGTGCGCCGGACCCGGTCGGCGGTTGCCGGTTCGAGGAGGGTGTAGGCCAGGAGGAGGGCCGGGTCATAGCCTGCGGGGGCCCTACCCCAGCCTTCCCAGTCCAGGATCTCCCCGGCCCGGCTGATGTTGCCCGGGTGGAGGTCCCCGTGCGCGGTGGCCCAGTGGGTGATCTGGGGGGCGGGACGGCCGGTGAAGGCGGGGACGGCCCGGTCGATCCATTCCTGGCGGACCGCCACCCGGTCGGTGGGGGTTGAGGCGATGACCGCCAGATCGGCCCGCAGGTCGGGCCACCAGGTGTCGGGGAGGTCCAGCGGCGCGCGGATGACGGGGTGGGGTGAACACACCGGGGCCCGGAGATGGGTGGTGAGTTCGGCACGGTAGGCGGTGGTGCCGTGGGTGTGGTCGTGGATCGCGTGCAGGAGGGGCTTGGTGACCCGCTTGTCGAAGACCGCGGCCGCCTCGGTGCCCTCCCAGAGCTTTCCTCCGGCCTTGTGCGCGGGAGCGGCCAGCATCCGCAGCCAGGACGGCCCGTGGGTGGGGTGGACGACACGCCGGGCCAGGGTGCGACCGTGCCACCCCCACACCGGCGGGCCCGCCGGCGAAACATCGAGAGCGCCGGCCGCCGTGGTGAAGGCGTCACGCATCCGCTGTTCGATGGCGCGGTCCCGTGGGGGCGAGTACATCCAGGACGCTCCGAAGGTGCTCGATGGGCAGGGGGCCACTGTCCAGGGCGGCGAGGGCCTGCGCCCAGTGTGCCGTCGTTCCGGTTCCCAGCAGCACCGTCGAGACACCCGGGCAGGAGGCGACCGTCAGCAGACAGGCCGCGGCGACGGACAGCCCGGGCCGGATGATGTCGGCCAGCTCGGGAGTCCCCAGGGTCACCAGTTCACCGCCGTGCAAGGGGGAGGAGGCGAAGACCTCCAACCCGGCGGCCGCGGCCTCGTGGACCGGTCCTCGACCCTCCACCGCGGCGGTGAGAGGCGCGGAGGAGACCAGGCTGATCGGAAGCTGCACCGCACGCAGGTGGTGGCGACCGCCGGCTGCCCGGCCCGCGAGTTCCAGCAGACGTTCGACGGTGAACGCGCCGTGGCCGAAGCCGTGCCAGGTGGCCACGCCGTAGCCGGTGATGTGCCCGGCGGCCGCCGCCTCCTCCAGCACGGTGAACGCGGCCTCCAGCTGTTCGTCCATCCGGTGGGGGCCGGCGCGCTCGGGGTTGTGGAGGAACACCAGATCCAGCCGGCTACGCCCGAGTTCGGCCCGGTTCCGCGCCAGTTGCCAGCGCAGATAGGCGGGAGCGAGGCTGTGCCCGGCCGCGGTGGCGGCCGGAGCCAGGACCCCGGCACTCATCGCCTCCCCCACGGTGGACGCGGGAAGGATGCCGATCTTGGTGGAGACTCCCATGCCGGGATGCTCGGCCAGCGCCCCGGCAAGGAGCCGCTGGGCGCGGCCCCCGAGGTAGTTGGGCGCGGTGTCCACCCAGGGGCGCGGAGCGGTGGCCGCGCGCCTCGCGGCGGCGGCCACCTCCCGGCACCTGTGGGTGCCCAGCGCCAGGTCGGCGGTCCGGGTCACGGCCGGTGTCCGCTGATCGTCGCGGCCTGGCCGGCGACCAGCTCGCCCACCACCGCGGTGACCTGTTCCACGCTCAGCCGCGCCGTGGCGGCGAGTTCGGCGACGGTGGCCGGGCCCCCCGTGAGCAAGCGGTGCAGCAGCGGGGCGGCGGCCGGCGCGAATTCGTAGGCGTGATCGGCGGCCGTGAACACGGCGGCATCACCGGTCAGGCTCAGGCGGGACCGTCCCGAGGTCAGCCGTACCGACAGCTCCGGATCGACCGGCGGGCCCTCCACGAAGGGAAGGGAGGGCCGCAACCGCCCCGGGTCCTCCGCGTCCCTCGCGGCCGTGTAGCGCTCCAGCAGCCCCGGGCTGTCGAGCGCGTCGATGATGTTCTTGCGCAGCAGCTCCAGGTGCGCGACCTGCTCGGAGGGGCCGCCGTGGATCGGCAGGTCGGCCCGGATGTGTGCGCTGTCCCGGAGGATCTGCCCGAGCCAGGTGATCAGTTCGGCTCCGGTGTGGTGTCGCAGACCACAGGTGAGGTGCAGGGAGTGGGTGCCCTGGTCGGCGACCACCGCGTGCCACCAGCCCCGGGGCAGGTAGAGCACGTCCCCGGCGTTGAGCACCAGCTCGGCCACGGGGTTCGCGGGTGGGGGTTGGGG
>NZ_VKHS01001069.1 GCF_014141525.1 Streptomyces calidiresistens | reverse complement strand
GGGGCCGACCGCGCCCGAAGGTGGGGTCGCGAACGGGGTCTCCCGTCCGCGACCCCACCCCGATGCGGTGGTCCGGTGATCGCCCCACCGGACCACCACATCGTAGTAAGCGCTTTCTATCCTGAAGAAAAGCTAACCTGCCCCCAGCGCTCTGACAAGGGCGCGTCCGTTTTCTTTCAGCCGGAGGGCAAGGCATGGCAGTGACGCTGGCCGACGTGGCGGCCCGCGCGGGGGTCTCCGCCGCGACCGTCTCCCGGGTGCTCAACGGGAACTACCCGGTCGCCGGCACCACTCGCAGCCGGGTCCTGCGGGCCGTGGAGGAACTGGAGTACGTGGTCAACGGGCCCGCCAGCTCGCTCGCCGCCGCCACCTCCGACCTCATCGGGGTCCTGGTCAACGACATCGCCGACCCCTTCTTCGGGATCATCGCCGGGGGCGTGCAGTCCAGGATCGCGCCGGTGGACGCCCCCGACCCGCGCGGACGCAAACTCGCCGTCGTCTGCACCACCGGCGGCTCCCCCGAACAGGAGCTGACCTACCTCACGCTGCTCCAGCGACAGCGCGCCGCCGCGGTCATCCTCACCGGCGGCGCCGTCGAGGACCCCGCCCACCAGGCCGCCCTCGCCGCCGCGCTGCGCCGCATAGAGCGCGCCGGGGCCCGGGTGGTGCTGTGCGGGAGGCCCCCGCTGAGTCCCCCCGTGGTCGAGGACGAGGGGGGCGCCCGGGGGGAGGCCGCGACCACGATCGGCCCCGACGGCACCGAGGTGGCCCTCCCCCGGGCCGCCGACCTCCCGCGTCCCGCCTGCCTGGCCTTCGACAACCGGGGCGGGGCCCGGGCCCTGGCCGAACACCTGATCTCCCTGGGCCACCGGGAGATCGGCTACCTCGCCGGCCCGGCCGAGCGCACCACCACCCGTCACCGGCTGGAGGGCCACCGGGCGGCACTGGAGGCGGCCGGCCTCGCCGACGGGGCGGGGGACCGCGTCGTGCACGGCCGCTTCGACCGGGACTCCGGCTACGAGGGCGCCCGCGAACTGCTGCGCCGCTTCCCCGGACTGACCGCGATCGCCGCCGCCAACGACACCGTCGCGCTGGGGGCCTGCGCCGCGCTGCGGGAGGCCGGCCTGCGGGTGCCCGAGGACGTCTCCGTCACCGGCTTCGACGATCTCCCGTTCGCCGCCGAGGCCGCCCCGGCGCTGACCACCGCCCGTCTGCCGCTGCACGAGGCGGGCGCCCGGGCGGGGCTGCTGGCCCTCGGCGTGGAGGAGCCCCCGCCGGGCGGGGTGGCCGTCATCGGGACCGAACTGCGGGTGCGCGCCTCCACCGCGCCGCCGCCCTCCGGCCCGCGCCCGGCGCGCACCGACTGAGCGGCGGGGCGCGCCGGGGGGCGGCAGTGCGGGACGTACCGGTCGCGGACCCGGGCGCCGGGTATCCCTCCCGGGTACCGGCACCGGCCCCGTACGCTGCCGCCATGACCACCACCGGCGCCCCCGACCCCGGC
>NZ_VKHS01001068.1 GCF_014141525.1 Streptomyces calidiresistens | reverse complement strand
GCCCCGCCGACCGTGCCGGTCCGGCTCACTCCAGGACGTGGTACCCGCTCTCCCGCAGCACCTCGTCCACCCGCTCCCGGTGCTCCGGCCCCTGCGTCTCCAGCCGCACCTCCACCTCGGCCTCGTCCACCGCCAACCGCGCGTCGGTCCGCACGTGGTTGACCGCCAGCACGTTGGCGTCGGTCTCCGAGAGGGTCCCCAGCAGCGCGGCCAGCACCCCGGGGCGATCCGGCAGCCGCAGCCGGAGCGTGAGGTACCGGCCGGCCGCCGCCATGCCGTGCCGCAGCGTGCGCTGGAGCACCAGCGGGTCCACGTTGCCGCCCGACAGCACCGCGACCACCGGCCCGTCGAAGCGGTCCGGCTCCTCCAGCAACGCCGCCACCGGCGCCGCGCCGGCCGGCTCCACCACCAGCTTGGCCCGCTCCAGGCACAGCAGCAACGCGCGGGAGAGCGCGTCCTCCGAGACCAACCGGATGTCGTCCACCAGCTCCGCTATCACCCGGAACGGCACCTCGCCGGGACGCCCCACCTTCATGCCGTCCGCCATCGTCGCCGGGGAGGCCACCGCCACCGGCCGACCGGCGGCCAGCGAGGGCGGGTAGGCGGCGGCACCCTCCGCCTGCACACCCACCACCCGCACGTCGGGACGCAGCGACTTCACCGCCAGCGCCACCCCGGCGGCCAGCCCACCGCCCCCGATGCCCACCACGACCGTGCGCACCTCGGGGCACTGCTCCAGGATCTCCAACCCCACCGTGCCCTGGCCCGCGACCACGTCCGGGTGGTCGAAGGGATGGATGAAGACGGCGCCGGTGCGCTCGGCGTGCTCGCGCGCCGCCTCCAGCGTCTCGTCCACCACCTGCCCCCGGGTGATCACCCGCGCCCCGTACTCCCGGGTCGCCGCGACCTTCGGCAGCGGGGCCCCCGCCGGCATGAAGACGGTGGACTCCACCCCCAGCGTGGTGGCCGCCAGGGCCACCCCCTGCGCGTGGTTGCCCGCGCTGGCGGCCACCACGCCGCGTGCCCGCTCCTCCGGCGTCAGACCGTGGATGCGGGTGTAGGCGCCGCGCAGTTTGAACGAACCGGTGCGCTGGAGGTTCTCGCACTTCAGGTGCACCGCCGAGCCGACCAGTCGGGAGAGGTGACGGCTGCCCTCCATCGCCGTCACCCGCGCCACCCCCGCCAGGAGTTCGCGCGCCCGCCAGACGTCCTTGATATCGGGGGTGGCGGGGAGCCCGGGGGCTCCGGGCGACTCGTCCGAATCGGGGACCCCGTCGCCGTTACCGGGGTCTCCGGTACCGGCCGGGGGCGTCCCCGCCGATCGGGCGGGGTCGGCACCCGTGCGCAGATTCACGTTCATGTCGCCAGTCTGGCAGCACGCGCCCCGGGAGATGCGACGGCGCGGACCGCGTTCGCCCCGTGGACCCGTGCACCGGTTTCGTCACGGTCCGGAACGGTTCCGCGACGACCCCTCCGGGCGGCCCGGACCCGCCCCTCCACGC
>NZ_VKHS01001067.1 GCF_014141525.1 Streptomyces calidiresistens | reverse complement strand
GAGCGGACGGGAAAGGGCCCGGGGAGCGGCCTCCGCCGCCCCCCGGGCCCTTTCCCGATGGTCCCCCGTCGCGTCGCCGCGTCCGGGAGACCCCCGCTCAGCTTCCGGAGCGTGCCGGCACCCCGGTGTCCCCACCGGTCCCGCTGTCGGAGGCCCCGGGTGCGGCGGCCGCCCCGGAGGAGCCGTCGTCGTCCGCCCGCACGGCCGGCGGCTCGCCGATGTCCGAACCGCCGGAGCCGCCCGAGGCCACGTGCTGCCGGTTCCGCATCCCCAGCACGATGCTCGCGCCCACGGCGGCCAGCAGCGACGCCAGCAGCACCGCGGCCTTCACGTTCTCCTGGAGGGCCATGTCCTCGGTGAAGGCCAGTTCGGCGATCAACAGCGAGACGGTGAAGCCGATGCCCGCCAGCATCGAGGCCCCGGCGATGTCGGCCCACTTCAGGGCGGGGTTGAGATTGACCCGGGTGAGCTTCACCATCACCCAACTGGCGCCGAAGATGCCGACGATCTTGCCGAGGAACAGGCCGAGCACGACGCCCAGCGCCTCCGGCTGCTGCGGCAGGCCGGTGATGGTCTCGGCCGAGATGGCGACGCCGGCCGCGAAGAGCGCGAAGACCGGCACCGCCAGGCCGGCCGACCACGGGTGGACGATGTGCTCGATGTGCTCGGCGGGGGAGTGCTTCTCGCCCTCGCGCGGGGTGGAGCGCAGGAGCATGCCGATGGCGACGCCCGCGATGGTGGCGTGCACGCCGCTGTTGAACATCAGCGCCCAGATCACCAGGGCCAGCGGCACGTAGATGTACCAGCCGCGCACCCCGCGGTGGTGCAGGAACCAGAAGACCCCCAGCCCGACGAAGGAGCCGAAGAGGGCGAGGAAGTTCAGGTTCGAGGTGTAGAAGATCGCGATCACGGTGATCGCGATCAGGTCGTCCACGATCGCCAGGGTGAGCAGGAAGGTCCGCAACGCCGATGGCAGGTTGCGCCCGACGACCGCCAGGACGCCGAGCGCGAAGGCGATGTCGGTGGCCATCGGCACCGCCCAGCCGTCCATGTTGCCGCCCTGCGCACCGACGACGACGGCGTAGAAGATCGCCGGGACGGCCATGCCGCCGACCGCGGCGACGATGGGCAGGATCGCCGCGACCGGATTGCGCAGCTCGCCGACGACCATCTCGCGCTTGAGCTCGATGCCGACGATGAAGAAGAAGACCGCCAGCAGGCCGTCCGCGGCCCAGTGGCCGATGGACATCCGCAGGCCGAGTTCGGAGAAGCCCAGATAGTGGTCCCGGACCGAGGCGTAGCCGTCGCCGAGGGGCGAGTTGGCGAGGATCAGGGCCAGGGACGCGGCGATCAGCAGCATCAGGCCGCCGGAGACCTCCAGACGGAGGAACTCGGCGATGGACCGCCGATCGCGCTCCCGGTACTCGCCGGGCAGGTCGGGACTGGGTGCGGACGGGGGCGTCATCAGCGGGGGCCTCCGAAGGCGGTCGGGAACGGGCGGGCG
>NZ_VKHS01001066.1 GCF_014141525.1 Streptomyces calidiresistens | reverse complement strand
GCGTTGGACAGGCCGCCGGGAACATGGGCCGGCGGGGGCGCGACCGTGGCGGGGGTGACCGTGCCCGGCGCGACGCCGGCGGGGGTGAGGGCGCTCGGTGCGATGGCGCCGGGAGTCGGCACGGAGCCGGGGCTGATGACGGCGCCCGCCGGGGGAGCGAGGTTGCCGGGGGTCACGGCCCCGGCGCCGGTGATGGCCCCGAGGGAGGTGGGTGTTCCGCCGAGGCCGGTGCCGGGCAGGTCCACGATGCGTGCCGTGATCGAGGGCAGGGCCGGGATCTGACCGAGCGATGTCTGGGAGAGCGAGGGCACGTTCAGCAGGTGCTGGGTCGGTGCGGAGGACGACCCGGCGCCCGCCGGCGAGCCGGGCACGGTGACCCCGACCTGCCCGGGAGGCGTGACCCCGCCGAGCGAGGTGATCCCCTGGATGCCCTGTATCTGGGGCGTGGGCAGGGAGGAGACCCCGGCCAGACTCGCCGGGATGTGCCCGACGGTGCCGGGAGCGCCGAGGTTCGGGGCCACGGCCCCGGGGGCGGTCACCCCGGAGTTGAGCGCCCCCGCGTTGACGCCCCCCACGGACACGTTGCCCGGCGTGAGACCGCCGGCATTGATGCCGCCGAGGTTGAGGTTGCCGGTGGTGAGGGCGCCGGGATTCAGGCCACCGGGGGCGATCGCACCGGTGTTGATGCCGCCGAGGGAGACCGTTCCGGGGTTGAGGTTGCCCGGGGTGAGCCCACCGGGGTTCAGGGTGCCGGCGTTGATGCCGCCGAGGTTGAGGTTGCCGGTGGTGAGGGCACCGGGGTTGAGCCCACCGGGGTTCAGGCTCCCGGCGTTGATGCCGCCGAGGGAGAGGTTGCCCGGGGTCACCGTGCCGGGGGTCACCGCGCCCGGGCTCACCGTCCCGACCGACACCGCGCCGGGCGCCACCGGGGCGGGCGTGGTCACGGAACCCAGCTGCGGCGCCGCCACGTTCGGCGCCGTCACCGTCGGTGCGGTGACGGTCGTGTTCACCGCCACCGGCGTCGGTGTCGGCGCGAGGGCACCGAGGTTCACCGCGCCGGGCGAGCCGAGGGTGATGCCGCCGACGCCGGTCATCGAGGACATCGACCCCAGCTGCGGCGGCTGCACGGCCCCGATGGACGGCAGGTCGGCGATTTGCGCCGACAGGGGAGGCATGTCGATCCCGCCCATCGGGGTGCGCAGCACCGACAACGGGCTGAGCGAGATCTGCCCGAGGTTCACCGAGCCGAGGCCGGCGGGGGCGAGCCCGCCCGGGCCGAGCCCGCCGATCCCGGACAGGCCGCCGGGCGGGGCGAGCGAGCCCGGCGTGACGATGCTCGGCACGAGGGGGCCGGCGGGGCCACCCGGGGAGATGCCCCCCGGCCGGACCGGCACGCCGATGGGCGGCATCACCCGCAGATCGCCGACGCCCGCGCCCACGGCGGAGATGTTCGGCGCGCCGAAGCCCCCCATGCCCCCCATGGTCGGGGTCGGCACCCCGAACCC
>NZ_VKHS01001065.1 GCF_014141525.1 Streptomyces calidiresistens | reverse complement strand
GGGCATGGGGGTGCGCGGGGCGGTCACCTCCCCGACCTTCGTCATCGCCCGGGTGCACCCCTCCACCGGCTCCGGGCCCGCCCTGGTGCACGTGGACGCCTACCGGCTCTCCGGCGGTCTGGAGGAGATGGAGGACCTGGACCTCGACGTCTCGCTGACCGATTCCGTGGTGGTCGTGGAGTGGGGCGAGGGCCGGGTGGAGGAGCTGACCGAGGACCGGCTGCACGTGCGGATCGAGCGGGCGACCGGTGCCGAGGGTCCGGAGGGCGACGCCCGCCGGGTGACGATCGAGGCCGTCGGCGGGGGGCGCGCCCTGCCGGACGCGGACGCCCTGCGCCGCGCGGTCGCCGGGGCCGCGCCCGCGAGCGGGGGACGCGCGGCGGGCTGAGGCCCCCGACCCCCGACCGTTTCCGGACGAACCGGTGCGATCAGGGAACGACCACGACCGGGAAACCGATGGTCGCGATCGACCACATGATCTCGCCGTCCTCGGCGGACTGCCGGATACCACCGGTCCGTTCGGGGCCGTCCGGATCGGGGATCGAGCCGTCCTCGGCGGTGCTGAAGCCCACCACGGCGTCGCCGACGGAGGTGAAGACCACCACGTTGGTGATCGGCACGCCGTCCGAACCGGTGGTGGCCTCGGCCCGCCAGGTCACCTCGTACTCGCCGGGCTCCGGCCGCACCGGGCTGGGATACACGACGTGGCTGTGCGCCACGGTCCCGCCGCCGGGGGCGGTGCCGTCCGCCGCGTCGTCCTCGGCCCCCACCAGCCACACCCGCTGTTCGCCCAGCGAGTAGACCACCCGGGGGCCGGTGCCGACGATCAGCGCTGTCACCTCGGTCAGCTCCCGGCCGGCCTCGGCGAGCACGCGGTGGACGCCGGGCAGGAGCAGTTCGCCGTGGCGCCGGGCGTCCACCCGGACGGAACCGGCGAGGGTCCGGGTGCCGTCGTGCAGGGCGACGGTGACGGCGGGGGTGGCGGTGTCCATGGCGAGCAGCAGCACACCCCACAGCCTACGGCGTGCGGGGGACGGCACCGGCCCCGCCGGTCGCACCGTGCGGAGGGGCGGGCACCGGGCTGCTAACGTCGTTTTCCGACCATCGCACCCGGTCGCACGCGGTCGGTTCCGGCCGTTCCCGATCGGGTCGTGGCCCTTCCCGCGCCCGGTGCAGCCTCCCGGCGTCGGGAGCGGAACCATCCGATCACCCGAACCATCCCCTCTCTCCGGTGAAGGCGGCAGCGCATCGTGGCACGTGCTTCTGGTGGTACCGGCGGCTCCTCGGCCGTCTTCGTGGTGACCCTCACCGCCGTGGCCCTGGCCATCGTGGGTTTCCTCGCCTGGCAGGCCGCGGGCGCGGTGGAGACCCGGGGCGACACCGCGACCCCGGCGGGGAGCGGGGGCGCCGAGGGCACCGGGGACCCGGCGGACACCCCGATCGGTGACCCGGACGACGGCGGCGACAGCGGGGACGACGGGGCGGGCGGGGACGCGGGCGCCTCCGGCG
>NZ_VKHS01001064.1 GCF_014141525.1 Streptomyces calidiresistens | reverse complement strand
GCGCACCTCCGCCTCCGCCCCCGGCACCCCGGCCTCCCCCCGGGCGGTGATCCGTCCGGCCTCCAGCACGTGGTAGCGGCGGGCGGCGCGCACCGCGAACGCCACGTGCTGCTCGACCAGCAGCACTCCCGGGCCGTCCCCCCGCGACAGTTCCGTGACGGTCCTGCGGATCGTCGCCACCACCGACGGCTGGATGCCCTCGGTCGGCTCGTCCAACAGCAGCAGCCGGGGTCGGGTGATCAGCGCCCGGGCGATCGCCAGTTGTTGGCGCTGCCCACCCGAGAGCAGCCCGGCCGGCCGGGAGCCGAGTTCGCGCAGGACCGGGAAGAGGTCCATGACCTCGTCCATCGCGGCCCGACCGTCCCGCCGGCCGTCCGCGATCACCCGCAGGTTCTCGACCGCCGTGAGTCGGGGAAAGCTCTGCTGCCCCTGCGGAACCCACGCCAGGCCACGACGTACCCTCCGGTGGGCGGGCAGACGGCCGATGTCCTCCCCGTCCAGGCGGACGGTTCCGCCGCGCGGGCGCAGCAGCCCGAGCGCCGCCCGCAGGAGGGTGGTCTTGCCGGCCCCGTTGTGGCCGAGCACGGCGACCACACCCCCGGTGGGGACGGTGAGGGAGACGCCGTGCAGGACGGTGGTGCGGCCGTAACCGGCCCGCAACCCCTCGATCTCCAGCATCAGAGATCCTCCCCCTCGTGTCCGGCCTCCCCGGCGGCGTGGCCGAGGTAGACCGCCTGGACCGCCGGGTCCGCCCGGACCTCGGCCACCGTGCCCTCGGACAGCACCCGCCCGGCGTGCAGCACGGTGACGCTGCTCGCGTAGGAGCGCAGGAAGTCCATGTCGTGCTCGATGACCACCACGGTGCGATCGGCGCAGACACGGTGGAGGAGTCCCCCGGTGGCCTCCCGTTCCTCGTGGCTCATGCCCGCCACCGGCTCGTCCAGCAGCATCAGCCGCACGTCCTGGACCAGCAGCATCCCGATCTCCAGCCACTGCTTGCGGCCGTGTGCCAGGGTTCCCGCACGCCGGTCGCGCAGGGATTCCAGACCGATGGTGTGCAGGGCCTCCTCCACCGCCTCGGGCACCCGGCGCCTACGGCGCAGCAGGGAGCGCAGGGGCCGGCCGGAGCCGGCGGCGATGTCGAGGTTCTGGAGCACGGTCAGGTTCTCGAAGACCGTCGCGGTCTGGAAGGTGCGGCCGATGCCCAGCCGGGCGATCCGGTGCACCGGACGGCCCAGCAGTTCGTGACCGCCGAAACGGACCGATCCGGAAGCCGGCACCAGTCCCGTCACGGCGTCCACCAGGGTGGTCTTGCCCGCGCCGTTGGGGCCGATCAGGAAGCGGAGGTCGCCGGGACGCACGTGCAGGTCCACCCCGTCCACGGCGGTGAAGCCGTCGAAGGCGACCCGCAGGCCGGTGACGCGCAGGTCGCGCAGGTCCTCCGGGGGCACGGTGAGCGCGTCGGGAAGCCGCTCGCCGTCACCGGACGGGGGGTCGGCGGGCGTTCCC
>NZ_VKHS01001063.1 GCF_014141525.1 Streptomyces calidiresistens | reverse complement strand
CCTGCCGGCAGCCCTCCCGCCGATCGGCCCGCTCGACGTGCCGCTCGGCGCGCTGCTGGTCGTGGCGACGGTCGTGGTGGTGACCGGGGCGCTGCACCTCGCCGCCGGGCTCCACCGGCCGGCCCCCTTCGTCCCGGCGCTGGAGGACCTGCCCCGTCTCCTCGCGCACGCGGTGCTCGCCTGGTGCGTGGGGTGTGCCCTGGTGGCCGCGCTCCGCCCCGACGTTGCCCCCGGGGCCCGGCAACTGCTCGCGCTGATCGCCGCCCACACCGTGCTCGCTTGGGCGGGGCGCGCCGCCGTGCTGCGGCTCCGCGGGCTGCGGGCGCGACGGGAACCCCGCCCGCTCGTGGTGGTCGGCGCCGGCCGGGCGGCCCGGCGGATTGCCGCCGTGCTCCGCGACCACCCCGAGTACGGCCTGCGGCCCGTGGCCCGGGTGGCGGACGGGGACGCCGGTGCGCCGGGCCCCGGAGCCGGCGAGCCGGGTGACCTTCCCGTGCTGCCGCCGGTGCCCCGGGAACTGGACCGGCTCATCGGCCGGTACGGGCCGGTCGACGCCCTGTTCACCCACCACCCGGCCGGTCCCGGCGACGCGGCCCTGCTGCGCCGGTTGTGGGAGCGCGGCGGCGTCGCCTGGCTGGTGGAGGTCGATCCGGTACCCCACCGCCCCCTCCCCGTCGGTCCCGGCGGTCGCGGCGCGCACCTGTGGGGCCACCCCTGTCACCGCCTCGACCCGCCCCCGCGCCGCCGCGCCGCGACCGCCGCGAAGCGGACGGTGGACCTGCTCGGCGCGAGCCTCGGCCTGCTCCTCGCCGCGCCGCTGCTGGTGGGCTGCGCGCTGGCCGTGCGTCTCGCCGACGGACCCGGGGTGATCTTCCGTCAGGAACGGGTGGGGCGCGACGGCCGGCCCTTCGTCCTCTACAAGTTCCGCACGCTGCGACCCGACGACGACCGGGAGGCCGCCACCCGCTGGTCCGTCGCCGACGACCGGCGAATGAGTCGGGTCGGACGGATGCTGCGCCGCACCTCCCTGGACGAACTGCCGCAACTGTGGAACGTGCTGCGGGGCGAGATGAGCCTGGTCGGTCCCCGCCCCGAACGCCCGCACTTCGTCGAGCGGTTCGGGCAGGCGTACCCCGGCTACGCGGAGCGCCACCGGATGCCGGTCGGTCTCACCGGCCTCGCCCAGACCAGCGGCCTGCGGGGGGACACCTCGATCGAGGACCGCGCCCGCTTCGACAACCACTACATCGAGACCTGGTCGCTCTGGCGGGATCTGCGGATCCTCGTCCGGACCGCCGTCGATTGCGTGCGGTGCAAGGGGGCCTGAGGATGCGTCGTCTCCTGCGTCGGCTGCTCGCCGGTTCCGCCGGTTCCACCGGATCCGCCTGCCCCGGGGGGATCACGGGGCGGATCACCGGGTCCCGGGGGGCCGCCGGCGCCCCCCGCCGCGTCGCCCCCGTCCCGGCGGGGCGGGAGACCGCCGGGTCCCGGCGGACGACCCCGGTCGGGGCCGTGGCCCC
>NZ_VKHS01001062.1 GCF_014141525.1 Streptomyces calidiresistens | reverse complement strand
GTGTGGTCGCTCACGGGGAAGGGTCCTTCTGTGTGGGAGCCGGACCCGGGCGGTGGGACCGGCGGTGCCGGGCGGCTCGCCGGGGCGCGGCGGGCCGTCCGGCACGGGGGCGAACGGGTCAGGCGTAGGGGCTGTCCACGCCGGTGGCCGCCGGGCGGGGGGCGCGGCCCGGGCAGCAGCCGACCGGGCAGCGGTCGTGGCTCGGACCGAGGTCGCCCAGGGCGCACCTGGTGGGCTCCTCCCCCCGTTCGGCGGCGGCACGCTCCAGCACCAGGTCGCGCACGGCCGCGACGAAGCGGGGGTCGTCGCCGACGGTGGCCGAGCGGACCATGGGCAGGCCCAACTCCTCGGCCCTGGCCCTCGCCTCGGTGTCGAGGTCGTAGAGGACCTCCATGTGGTCGGAGACGAAGCCGATGGGCACGATCACCACGGCGGGCACGCCCTTGGCGTGCACCTCATCGAGGTGGTCGCAGATGTCGGGCTCCAGCCAGGGGATGTGCGGGGCGCCGCTGCGGGACTGGTACACCAGTTCGGCGGAGCGCTCCACGCCGGTGGCCTCCCGGACGGCCTCGGAGATCCACCGCACGGCGTCCATGTGCTGGCGCACATAGGCGCCACCGTCGCCGTGGCCGGACCCGGGGCCGGAGGTGTCGGCGGCGGTGATCGGGATGGAGTGGGTGGAGAAGGCGAGGTGGGCCCCGTCGCGCACCTCGGCGGGCAACTCCTCCAGCGCTCTCACGACGCCCTCGGCCATGGTCTCCAGGAAGCCGGGGTGGTTCCAGTAGACGCGGATCTTGTCCACCCGGGGGAGCTCCGTGCCCTCGGCCTCCAGCACGGCGAGCGCCCCGGCGAGGTCCTCCCGGTACTGGCGGCAGCCGGAGTAGGAGGAGTAGGCGCTGGTGGCCAGGACGAGGATCCGGCGACGGCCCTCCCGGACCATCTCGCGCAGGGTGTCGGTGAGGTAGGGGTCCCAGTTGCGGTTGCCCCAGTACACCGGGAGGTCGAGACCGTGGGCCGCGAAGTCCTCGCGCAGGGCCGCGAGCAGCCGACGGTTCTGCTCGTTGATCGGGCTGACACCGCCGAAGAGGAAGTAGTGCTGCCCCACCTCCTCCAGGCGTTCGCGGGGGATCCCGCGCCCGCGGGTGACGTTCTCCAGGAAGGGGACGACGTCCTCGGGGCCCTCGGGACCACCGAAGGAGAGCAGCAGCAGCGCGTCGTAGGGGGTGGGGTCGGTGGGGTGTGCCATGTCGGCCATCCTCGCATCACTCACGGTCACTCGACGGTCCGGCACCACCGTTGGCGCCGGCGGCGGGGCGCGGGCGGCGCGGGATGCCTCGAAGACGGTTTCCCCTCCCGGGGTGCCGCCGGATGCGGCGGGCCCGCCGGCCGCCCGGATCCCTCGATCCGGTGACCGCCATCCGGGTGGTCCCCCCGGGGGCGCCGCACGTGGGGTGGCCGGGTCGGGTGACGGCCCGGGACGGGCCGCGCGCCCCCGATCGGCGGGCCGGTCCGCGCGCCCCC
>NZ_VKHS01001061.1 GCF_014141525.1 Streptomyces calidiresistens | reverse complement strand
GGGATCGCCCGTTCCAGCAGGCGGCGCACCCCCAGGCCGTCGGCGGCGACGGCGGAGATCAGCACGGTGGACCCGTCGGGGGTCATCCGGGCCGCGAGCCCGCCGGTGGGGGGATCGGTGAACACCGCCGGGGCGGCCGTCGCGCCGACGGCGTCCACCGGCTCCACCAGGAGGATCTGCCCGACGGCCCGTCTCCCGCCCATCACCGCGCCGCCGTACCAGCCGGGCTCGTCGGGACCGTGACGGGTCTCCTGGTCCAGCAGCACCCGATCCGCCCGGTGGACGGTCAGCCGGGAGACCAGCCGACCCGGCTCCTCGTCCGCCCGTCCGGCCAGGTGTTCCTCCCGGTGGTGGAGGCGGGCACCGGGGGCCAGGTCGATCCGGGTGCGGACGTACAGGTCGCTGCCGCGCGCGGAGATCAGGGGCTCGGGCGTCCACCGCAGTTCGGCGCCCTCCCCCACGCGGATGTCGGTCAGGTACTCGGCCCTGCCCTCCCGGTCCCCGGGCAGGGCGACACAGGCGGCGGCGGAGACCACGTGCAGGATCGCCCCGGGCAGCACGGTGACGGTGAGGGCGAGCCGGTCACCGTTGAGCGGCGCGCTCATCGCCCCGACCAGGCACACCCGCGCCCCCGGGCCGGTGGAGCGGGTGCGGCGCACCGCGAGCGGACCCTCCCCCCGGAGTTCGGGCAGGTCACCGCCGGGCGCGGCCGTGATCCGGGCCGAGGCGGTCACGGCGGACGGCCCCGGCCCGGCCGGGGAGGTCGTTCCGTCGGCGGGTGCCCCGGGGCGGGGCGCGAGGGGGACGGGAACCGTTCTCATCCCGCCGCCCGCCACGCCGCCACCCGATCGGCGACCCACTCGACCACCGGCCGTGCCCCGCCGGGTTCCCGCAGGGAGGTGAAGGCCACCGGCAGCTCGCCGCGTTGCGCCCGCGCGTCACGGGCCATCACCGCCAGGTCCGAGCCGACGTGGGGCGCGAGGTCGGTCTTGTTGACCACCAACAGGTCGGCTCCGGTCAGCCCCGGACCGCCCTTGCGGGGGATGTCGTCGCCGGCCGCGACGTCGATGACGAAGATCTGGGCGTCCACCAGCCCGCGGGAGAAGGTGGCGGTGAGGTTGTCCCCTCCGGACTCCACCAGCACCAGGTCCAACGGCCCGAGCCGCCGCTCCAACTCCTCCACCGCCTCCAGATTCGCCGAGATGTCGTCCCGGATCGCGGTGTGCGGACAGGCACCGGTCTCCACGGCGGTGATCCGGTCGGACGGCAGCACCGCCTCGCGGCGCAGGAACTCGGCGTCCTCGCGGGTGTAGATGTCATTGGTGACCACGCCGATGGACAGGTCCCCGCGCAGGGCGCGGCAGAGCGCGGCCACGGTGGCGGTCTTGCCCGATCCCACGGGTCCCCCCAGGCCGATCCGCACGGCCCGGCGGGAACCGTCGGGCAGCAGGGGGTCGGCCCCGTGCGTGTGACGGGTGGGGAAGGTGACGGGGTGATCCAGGTGCACGGGAGGGCTCCGGG
>NZ_VKHS01001060.1 GCF_014141525.1 Streptomyces calidiresistens | reverse complement strand
CACCCGGGCCGACCGGCGGCATGCCGGGCGGACCGGGGTGTCGGAGCCGGGCCGGGGCCCATCGGGGCGGAGTCCGGGGCGGCTGTCCCGGGGCCCGTGAACGGGGCGTTGACCGCTGGTGGGGACGGTCGTAGGGTCCGGCTGAAAGCGCTTTCCCGCACGATGTCCACCGGAGGCACGCATGGCGCTGACCGATATGCCGCTCGAGGAGCTGCGGCGGTACCGTCCCGAGGTGCCCGAGCCGCCCGACCTGGACGACTTCTGGGCCGGCACGCTCAAGGCGGCGCGAGGGGCGGCCGACGCCCCCGCGATCTACGAGCCGGTCACCGATCCCGCTCCGGCCACGGTGGAGCTCTTCGACGTGCGGTTCCCCGGCTGGGGCGGTCAGCCGGTGGCGGCGTGGTTGGTCATGCCGCGCGGGGTGCCGCGCCCCTTGCCGGTGGTGGTGACCTACATCGGGTACGGCGGTGGTCGCGGTCTGTCCACCGAGCACCTGTTCTGGAGCGCGATGGGCTACGCCCAATTGGTGGTGGACACCCGGGGGCAGGGGCACGACACCCCGGACCCGGATCCGGTGCCCTTCCCGCAGTTGACCTACGGGTTCATGACCCGGGGCATCGAACACCGCGACCACTACTTCTACCGGCGGGCGATGACCGACTGCGTGCGGGCGGTCGACGCGGTGCGCGAGCACCCGGACATCGATCCCGAGCGGGTGATCGTCTCGGGCATCAGCCAGGGCGGTGGGCTGGCGTTGGCGACGGCCGGGCTGGCCCGCGACACGGTGGCCGCGGCCCTGATCGACGTGCCCTTCCTGTGCCACTACCGGCGTTCCGCCGAGATCGCCTCGGAGGGCCCCTACCCGGAGTTGGTCCGGTACCTGGGGCGGCACCGCCGGGTGGACCCGGCGGTCGTGTTCGACGTCCTCAACCACTTCGACGGCCTCCACTTCGCCGCCCGGGCCACGGCGCCGGCGCTGTTCAGCGTGGGGCTGATGGATCCGGTCTGCCCGCCCTCCACGGTCTTCGCGGCGTACAACCGCTGGGCGGGGGAGCGGTCGGACATCACGGTGTGGGAGTTCGGTGACCATGCCGGCGGCTGGGCGTCGCAGCCGGTGGAGCAGGTGCGGTGGCTCGCGGAGCGGGGGCTTTCCGGGGCTCGTTGAGCCGTGTCGTCATCGGGCTCCGGGGAACGGTGTGCGTCGCTCCCCGGGGCCCGATGACATTCCCGGGCGGGCCCCGGTGGGGAGGGGTTCACCGGGTGGGGGACGTGATCCGCCCCATCCGGGGTGGACGTCCACCCCGTTGACGACAATGATGTTCATTGTCGTCAACCTTTTCGGAGTTGTTCATGACCGATCCGTACGCGGGGTCCGCCGAGTACCTCGACCTTCTCATCGCCGGCTTCTGGGAGGCCGCCGCTCCCGACGTGGCCTCGGTGCTCGCGGAGTTGCCCCCGGGGTCCGGGGCCGTCGTCGACCTGGGCGCGGGCAGCGGGCGCGGGGTGCGGGTGCTGGGGGAGGC
>NZ_VKHS01000106.1 GCF_014141525.1 Streptomyces calidiresistens | reverse complement strand
GAACCACCGCGGAAGACTCCACGGGACCCGGATGGACGGGGTATCAACATATCTGGCGTTGACTTTTGGCACGCTGTTGAGTTCTCAAGGAACGGACGCTTCCTTCGGAAACCCCCCGCCATTCGGCTGGTTCGTCCTCCGGGCGCTTCCCTTCGGTGTTTCCGACTCTACCACACCCGATTTCTCTCGGATCCGGCTCCCGGTCGGCGGGAGTTCGAGTGTTTTACCGCCCTCCGGCGCGAGCTTTGCGCCCTCCGGCGTTGCCACCACCGTAGAACATTCCCCCGCCCGATTCAAAATCGGGCCCCATTTGCTTTTCGACATACTGCTCCCTTGGTGGGGAGTGCAGACGAGTCGCAATGGAAGAAGGTTCACCGATAGGTGAGGGCCGCCATGAGCGGCCCGAGTGCTTCCCCGAAGAGGCCGGTTCGAAACCCGCCCTCCGTGGCAGCCCGGAGAACATTACGCATCCCACTCGGGGGCGTCAACTCGACACGGGGTGACACCCGTCACCGCGTCGCGGCGGCTTCGGGGCGGGTGTCAGGACCCGCCGTCGAGGTCCCGCAGACGGCCGCCCGAGTCCGGTTGGGCGTCCTCGACCCGGCGCAGGAGGCGCACCAGCAGGTCGCCGAGAAGGTCGCGCTCCTTCCCGTCGAGGTCCTGGAGCAGCGCCTCCTCGAAGTCGGAGGCCATGCGCATGGCCTCCAGCCACTTCTGTCGCCCGGCATCGGTGAGTCCGACGATGACGCGGACCCGGTTCTCCTCGTCCCTCTCCCGGGTGACCAGGCCGGCCGCCAGGAGGCGATCGACCCGGTGGGTCACGGCGGCGGGGGTGAGGCCGAGGCGGTTGGCGAGGGTTCCGGGCCACAGTTGGTAGGGGCGGCCGGTCATCACCAGCTCCTTGAGGACCTCCCACTCCCCGTGGTTGAGGTTCAGGGCCGCGAGTTGTCGGCCGTAGGCGACGCTCATCCGCCGGTCGAGTCGGGAGAGGGCGTTGACCACCTTCTCCACGCGCGGATCCAGGTCGCGGTACTCCCGTTGGTAGATCGCGATCTGTTCGTCGAGGTCCGGCTCTCCGCGCCGCTTACTGGGCATGCGGGCGAGTATCGCACGTCACACGGCACGGATTCGGAGTCAAGGTCTTCGGGTGTGTAGTCTTCGATGTCGAAGTCTTGGTGACCGCATCGGCCCCGGAGCATCCGCCCCGGGGCCGTTCCCGGTGTGCCCGGGGGCGGTTCACCGGGAGCGGCACCCCCGACACCACCAGGACACCGCCGCTCCGGCGGATCGTGGCCGGGGCATCGGGACCACACATCCGAACCACGACATCGAGAGAGGTGAGTGTGACCACCGCGATGGGCGCGGCACTGCGCCGGATCCAGATCGGCAGCGCGCTGAGCGCGTTCGGCAACGGCTTCACCGTGCCGTTCCTCTTCGTCTACGTCGCCCGGGTACGGGACCTGGGCGCGGCCACGGCGGGTACCTGCCTGGCCGCGTTCGCCGTGGCGGCGCTGATCGTCCTGCCCTTCACCGGCCGGGTGATCGACCGGCGCGGGCCGCTGCCCGTGGTCGTGGTCGGTTCGATCGCCGCCGCACTCGGCTCCTTCGGCCTGGGGCTCGCCGGGACGGCTCCCACCGTCCTGGCCGGCTGCGCCCTGATGGGCGCGGGCATCGCGGTGATCCAACCGGCGCTCGCCACGATGATCGTGCGCTGCTCCACCCGGCTCGGTCGCTCGCGGGCCTTCGCCACCCAGTTCTTCCTCTCCAACCTGGGGTTGGGCCTGGGCGGCATGATCGGCGGTCTGCTGGTGGACGAGGACCGGGCCGGCAGCTTCGTCCTGCTCTTCTCGATCGAGGCGCTGATGTTCCTGGTGCTCGGCGTGGTGGTGGGCACGACCCGGCTGCCCGGGGGCACCGGTGAGCACTCCCCCGCGGGGCCGGCCGGAACCCCGGTGCCCGCCGACGCCGGTGGCGGGCTGCGCGACATCCTGGCCCACCGGGCGATGCTGCTGCTGTGCGTGCTCGGCTTCGTGATGTTCTTCGCCGTCTACGGACAGTTCGAGGCCGGCCTCGCCGCCTACGCGGTGGAGGTGACCCGGGTGTCGGCGACGACACTGGGCTTCGCCCTGGCCGCGAACACCGCCGCCATCGTGGCGGCCCAGTACGCGGTGCTGCGCTGGGTGGAACGGCGGCGGCGCAGCCGGGTCATCGCCCTGGTGGGCGTGATCTGGACGGTGGCCTGGCTGGCGGCGGGTCTCTCGGGCCTGGTGCCGCACGCCCAGGCGGTGGCGGTGGGGCTGTTGATCTCCACCTACGCCCTGTTCGGGTTGGGCGAGGCGCTGCTGTCCCCGACCGTGGCGCCGCTGGTCGCCGACCTGGCGCCGGCCGGTCGGATCGGTCGGTACAACGCGGCCTTCGCCCTGGTCAAGCAGCTGGCCCTGGCAGTGGGACCGGCCTTCGGCGGCCTGTTGGCCGCCGCGGGATGGTACGCCCCCTACCTGGTGATCATGGTGGTGTGCTCGGTGGCGGTGAGCGCGCTGGCGCTGCTGCTCGGCCGTCATCTGACGGCGGTGCAGGACCGGCCCGCTCTCGGGCGGGGCATCGCCGCCTCCTCGCCGGGGCCGGTGCCCGCGTCCGTCCCCGCGTCCGCCGACGGCGCGGAACGGACCGTCACCCGGGTGGTCTGAGCCGGTGCCGTGTCGCGCCGGGGTTCGCCCCGGTGCGGCGGCCGACGGAAGTCCCTGTGCTCCGGGGTCCCGGGGCCCCGGTCTCCCCGTGGTTCCGGGATGTCGTGCCGGTGCCCCGACATTCCGGGAGAAGTCGCCGGGGAACGCGGGAAAGCCCACCCCCGCGAGCGGGGAGGGCCCGTGCACCGCCGGGGTCAGTCCCCCGGCGGCTGCTCGATGACGAACTCCGCCCACACCGACTTGCCGCCCTCCGGCAGTCGCCGGGCACCCCAGTCCGCGGCCAGCGAGGCGATGACCGAGATCCCGCGCCCGTGCTCGTCCGCCTCCCGGGCCCGGCGCAGGCGCGGCAGGTGCTCGTCCCCGTCGGTGACCTCGACGATCAGCCGGCGGTCGGTGCGGCGCAGGCGCAGCCGCATGGGCGCGCGGCCGTGCACCAGGGAGTTGGCGACCAGTTCGCTGGCGGCCAGGACGCCCGCCTCGCGCAGTTCGTCGGGGAACCGCCAGCTCGCCAGGACCCCGTCGGCGAACGCCCGGGCGCGGGCGGCGGCCTCGGTGCCGCCGTGCAGGTCCAGGACCGCGCCCCGGGCCAGGCCGCTCTCCTGCGGGGGCCGCTCGGGGCGGGTGAGGACGAGGACGGCCACGTCGTCGTCGTGGTGCTCGGTGATGCCCATGGCGCGGAGCATGCGGTCGCAGACCACGCGGGGGCTGTCCACGGCACCGGCGAGGGCGTCCTCCAGGGTGTTCAGGCCGTCCTCGATGTCGGCGTCGCGCCGTTCGACCAGCCCGTCGGTGCACAACACGGCGGTGGAGCCGGGCGGGAAGGACAGGGTGCCGGAGGTGTGGAGCCAGCCACCGGTGCCCAGGGGCGGGCCGGTGGGTTCCTCGGCCCGTTCCACCCGGCCGTCGGGGCGGCGGACCACGATGGGGATGTGGCCGGCCGAGGCGTAGACGATGGTGTCCTCGTGCGGGTCGTGCACCGCGTACAGGCAGGTGGCGATCTGCTGCGGGTCGATCTCGGAGGCGAGCTCGTCGAGGAACTGGAGCACCTCGTGCGGGGGGAGGTCGAGGCGGGCGTAGGCGCGCACGGCGGTGCGGAGTTGTCCCATGACGGCGGCGGCCCGCACGCCGCGGCCCATCACGTCGCCGATGACCAGGGCGGTGCGGCCGGCGCCCAGGGTGATGACGTCGTACCAGTCGCCGCCGACCGCGGCGTCGGTGCCGCCGGGTTGGTAGACGGCGGCGACCCGCAGGTCGTCCGGCTGTTCGAGTTCCCGGGGCAGGAGGCTGCGTTGGAGGGTGACGGCGGCGGCGCGCTGGCGGCTCTCGCTCTCCCGGAGGCGTTCGGCGGAGACGACCTGGTCGGTGACGTCGGCGGCGAAGACGAGGACCCCGGCGGAGCGGGGACGACTCCGGGAGGCGCCGGCGCGCCCGCGTCCGGAACGGCCCCGCGCGGAGAGGCGCGTTCCGGCGCGTGTCGCGGTGCGCGCGCCCGGGGTGGTCGGGACACCGGCGTTCGGCGGGACGGCCGGGGGTTCGCCCGCCGGGGCGGCGGCGAGCGGCGGCGCGGGGGCCATCTCGACCGGGGTGCAGGTGAAGGTGTAGAAGCCGTCGCGGCCGGGGCCGGGTACCCGCCGGGTCTTGAGGGTGCGCGGGGTACCGGAGTTGCGCACCTGGTCCATCAGCGGGAGCAGGCCGAGATCCACCAACTCGGTGAGGGCCTCGCGGGCCGGGGCCCCGGTGGGACGGGCGCCGAACACCTCGGCGTAGGCCTCGTTGACATAGGTGACGCGGTGTTCCGGTCCCTGGACGACCGCGACCGGGGCGGGGACCCGGCCGAGGAGTTCGTGGACGGTCTCGGTGTCCAGACCGGGGGCCGTCGCCGGGCCGTTGACGAGGGGCACGGTGGTGCCGTTGGCCGGGGCGGCCGGGCGGTTTCCGTTCTCTCCCGCCGGGGTCCCTCCCGCCGGGGTCCCTGTCGGCGGGGTCCCTGTCGGCGGGACCGGGGTCTCTCCGACCGGGGACGCCGGGGCCGCGGCTCCGCGCGCGGCGGGCACCGGGGTGGGATCGGTCGCGGCGCGGGCGGCCGGGCGACGTTGCCGGCCGGGCAGACGAAGGCCCCAGCGCGTCAGGTTCACAGCGTTCCGATCCGATCCGTGCGGTGAGGGTCGAGGTGGAGTTGGAGGCCGGCCGGCTCCGGGGTGGGGGGTCCGGTCGGGTGGAGCGGGGTGAGCGGGTGGTGCGGGGCGGGCCGGCGCGATCGGTGTGCCGGGTCCGGGTCCGGGGACGTGCCACCGAGGGTAGGGCACGGCCCGCACACCGGGCCGATGTTCCCGGGCATCCGGACACGCCCCGGCCCCCGGGGAGCGTGCGCGCGGACGGGACCGCTCCCGCGCGGGGGGCGCCCCGGCGGTGGGACGTGGCGCCGATGTGTGGATGGTGTGTTCCCCGTCCGGGGGCCGGAAATGCGCGCCCGCCCCGACCACGGCCGGCCGGGGCGGGTGCGGAGCCGAACTACCCTTCCTCGCGCCGGGGTTCGCCCCCGGCGGCCAGTTCGAACTCGGCCCGGGGGTGTTCCAGCGAACCGAGGGAGACCACTTCCCTCTTGAAGAGGCCGGAGAGCGACCACTCGGCGACCACCCGGGCCTTGCGGTTGAGGGTGGGCACCCGGCTGAGGTGGTACGTGCGGTGCATGAACCAGGCGGGGAAGCCCTTCAGGCGGCGTCCGTAGACCCGGGCGACCCCCTTGTGCAGACCCAGCGAGGCCACCGAACCGACGTAGGCGTGGGAGTAGGCGGTGGGGGCGCGACCGCGCAGGCGGGCGGCGAGGTTGTCGGCGAGTCGTCGGCCCTGACGGACCGCGTGCTGGGCGTTGGGCGCGCAGATCGGCAGGCCCCCGCCGGGGGCGGGGTCGTCGGCGGACAGGTCGGGCACGGCGGCGGCGTCCCCGGCGGCCCAGATGTGCTCCTCGCCCTCCACGAGCAGTTCGGGCGTGCACCGCACCCGGCCGCGCTCGTCCAGCGGCAGACCGCAGGAGGCGAGGACGGGGTTGGGCTTGACCCCGGCCGTCCACACCAGGGTGCGGGTGGGGTGACGGGAACCGTCGCTGAGCACCGCGATCCGGTCGGTGATGGACTCCAGGCGGGTGTCCAGGCGGATGTCGATGTTGCGTCCGCGCAGCTCGCGCACGGCGTACTCCCCCATGCGCAGGCCCACCTCGGGAAGGATCCGGCCGGTCGCCTCGACCAGGATCCACTTCGTCTCCTCCGGCGAGATGCCGGGGTAGTAGCGGCACGCGTAGCGGGCCATGTCCTCCAGTTCGGCCAGTGCCTCGACCCCCGCGTAGCCGCCGCCGACGAAGACGAAGGTGAGGGCCGCGTCGCGCACCCGGGGGTCGCGGGTGGAGGAGGCGATGTCGAGCTGTTCGAGCACGTGGTTGCGCAGCCCGATGGCCTCCTCGACCGTCTTGAAACCGATGCCGTGCTCGGCGAGGCCGGGCACGGGGAGGGTGCGGGAGACCGAGCCGACCCCCAGGACGAGTTCGTCCCAGGCCAGGGTGAGCGGCGGCTCCTCGCTCTCCTCGGTGGCGGGCGTGCGGATCTCGGCGGTGCGGGCCCCCGGGTCCACCGACACCAGCTCACCGGGGATGAAGCGACAGCCGCGCAGGACGCGCCGCAGCGGGACCACCACGTGCCGGGGCGAGAGGTTCCCCGCCGCCGCCTCGGGGAGGAAGGGCTGGTAGGTCATGTACGGTTCCGGGCTGACGACGACGACCTCGACGGTTCCCCGTGCCAGCTCGCGCCGCAGCCTCTTGCGCAGCCGCAGCGCGGTGTACAGGCCGACGCAGCCGCCTCCGACGATGAGGACGCGCGTGGGTTCCTTGGTCACCCCTCCATGAGGCACCCGGAACCGGTGGTTTGTCCACACGTGGGGATGAAGACCTCCGCCGATCGGGCGTCATCCCTCCCGATTCGAACCCCTACTCGCCGCCGGTGGCCTCAACTATCGTCGGGAAACGTTGGGCACGGTGGATGTCCGTGCCCGGGTGGGTACGACGCGCGGACTCCGGGGGGAGCCGCGCGGGATGACGGGGGAAGTCATGCGTTCTCAACATTTCCGTTCGGAGTCCGCGCACCGGGGTCGTCCCGATCCGGGGCCGGCCCCGACCAACCCGGTCGACGGCGGTGTTTCCGGAGGTCGGCGCGGCCCCGGGAGCGCTCCCGCGCCCGCGGTGGGCACCCGATCGGCCGTGGCGACGGTCGCCCTGGCCTCCGCCGGCGGGGAGGGGCCCGTGGCCCCCGGGGCGGTGGCGGGTCGCACGGTCGCGGTGGCCGGCGCCCTGCGCACCGACGCCCGCCGCAACCTCCACCACGTGGTCACCGCCGCCCGGGACGTCTTCGGTGAGCTGGGTTACGACGCACCGATCGAGGAGATCGCGCGGAGGGCCCGGGTGGGTGTGGGAACGGTGTACCGCCGTTTCCCCACGAAGGGTTCGCTGATCCGACACATCGTCGGGGAGGAGACCCGGCGGCTGACCGAACGGGCGGAGCGCGCGCTGGACGAGGAGGGCGACCCGTGGGCGGCGGTCGAGGGATTCGTGCGGGACGCGGTGGCGTCGGGGGTCTCCCGGTTGCTGCCGGAACTGCCGGCGGCGGGGCTTCCCGACGTTCCGCCCGGGGCCGAACCGGTGGAAGCGGCCTCCCCCGCCGGCCCGGGCGGGGCACCGGGGGAGGCCGACACCGAGCGGGTGCCCCGGCAGCGCCGCGTTCTCCCGGCGGAGCACGGTGGCGCCCCCGACCACGGGACGGAGCGGTTCCGGCCCGGTGGTGACGGCGAGGGCGAGGACGCCCGGCGGCTGGTGGCCGCCATGGAGCGGCTGCTGGAGCGCGCCCGCCGGGCCGGCGGGGTGCGCGCGGACGTGACGGTGGCCGATCTCGTCCTGGTCATCTCCACCGTGCCGCCGACGACCGGCGACCCGGCGAGGCGGGAGGCGTGGTCCTCGCGCCTGTTGGAGTTGCTGCTGGCCGGGTTGCGGCCGGCCGCCGGGGTGTCCTCCGGTGCCGGGGAGTGGGCCGGCCTCGACCACTGAACGGGCCTTCCGGGGGCCGGGGAACGGCCCCCGGAAGAGGGCGACGCGCGGGGCGGCGCGCGACAACTCCCGCACATCCGTGCGGATTTCACTCGATGGAGTGCTCCTGACGTGCGTCGGGGGCGCGGCGCCGGGGTTTCCGTCGCCGAACCGGGCTCCGAGGGCCCCGGGTTGTGGGACCCTGGGTGCCCGCCGGGGGGAGGCGGACGACGTCGTATCAGTCGTATCAAGGTGTTCGGGGGCAGCCGACCATGCGGGACGAGGGACGGGACGGCATGCGGGAGCGCGGCCGGGGGCGGGAGACGGACGGGGCTCCGGGCGGATCGCCCGCCGCCCCGGGGGACACGGCGCCGGCGGGGGCGCCCGCGGACATCCCTCCGCCTGAAGGCACGGAAACCCCCGCCGACACGGGAAACCGGAAGGCCGCGGACACGGCCGGGGTGGAACGCGTCCCCCGCCAGCGGATTCCCCGCCCCGGCCGGCGGGGCGGCCCCGGATCGCCGACGATCGGGCCGGCCGACGCCGATCTGCTGTCCCGCATGCGGGTGGGGGACGACGGCGCGTACGAGGAGTTGTACCGGCGGCACTCCACCGCCGTGCGCCGGTACGCCCGCACCTGCTGCCGGGACGACCACACCGCCGACGACCTCACCAACGAGGTGTTCACCGCCACCCTGCAGGCCGTGCGCGGCGGCGCCGGCCCCTCCTCGGCGGTGCGCGCCTACCTGTTCACCTCGGTGCGGCGGGTGGCGGCGGCCTGGGCGGCCGGCGCGCGCCGCGAGCAACTGGTGGAGGACTTCGCGACGTTCGTGGAGTTCGCCGACACCCGCCCGGCCGGCGGGTCCGACGCGGCGGGCCCGGGACGGGTCGGCGCCGGGGTCGGCGGGGAGGGCGACGGCCGGGAGGCACCGGCCGAGGTCCGTGCCATGGAGGACGCCGAGCGGTCGATGGCCGTCCGGGCGTTCCGCAGTCTGCCGGAACGGTGGCAGGCGGTGCTGTGGCACACCGCCGTCGAGGACGCCTCACCGCGCGAGGTCGCCCCACTGCTGGGGTTGACCCCGAACGCGACCGCCGCGTTGGCCCACCGCGCCCGCGAGGGTCTGCGGCAGGCGTACCTCCAGGCACACGTCAACCGGGCGCTGACCACGGGCGGCGAGTGCGCCCGGTACGCCGATCGACTCGGGGCGTTCGCCCGGGGCGGCCTGCGGTCGCGGGCCGAGCGGGGCCTGCGGCACCACCTGGAGGAGTGCGCGACCTGCCGGACGGCGGCGCTCGAGGTCCGCGAATTGAACGAGCACCTGCGCGCGGTGCTGCCGATCGCCGTGATCGGTTGGCTCGCGGCCGGGTACGCGCCGAAGTTCCTCGCGGCGATCGGCGCGGCCGGGGCCGGGACGGCCGGTGGCGTGGGAAGCGGTGCGGGAAGCGGTGCGACGGGGACCGGTACGACCGGCACCACCGGTCTCGGCGGGACGGGTGCGGCCGGGACGGGTGCGGCCGGGGCGGCGGCGGCCGAGGGAGTGGCACTGCCGATCAAGCTCGCCCTGGCCGTCGGCGTGGTGGTGACGGCGGGCGCGGCGGCCGTCGCGGTCGCCGTCCTCGGCGGGGACACCCCGGAGCCGGCCGCCGCGCCGCCACCAGTGGCGGCGCCCGGTCCCGCGCCCGAGCCGCCCCGCCCGGAGCCGGGGACCGCACCGGTCACGGACGGGGACCCGGTGCCCGAGGTGCCGGCACCCCGGGCCGCATCGGAGGCGGACGCGGCCGCCGCGCCCGCGGACGGCGGGGGGCCCGCGCCGGAGCCGGTCGTACCGGCGGAGGCACCGGCCGGGACACCGGGGGCTCCACCGGAGCCCCCCTCCGAGCCACCGGTGGAACCTCCGGCTCAGGGACCGGCTCCGCAGGAACCGGCGCCGGCGGCGCCGGGCCCGGGTGGCGAGCCCTCGCCCCGGCCGGAGCCGGAGCCGCGACCCGAGCCCGAGCCACGGCCCCAGCCGCTTCCCAACCCCCAACCGGAGCCCGAGCCGGAACCCGAACCCGAGCCGGAACCGGAACCCGAGCCCGAGCCGGAACCCGAGCCCGAGCCGGAACCCGAGCCCGAGCCGGAACCCCGCACGTACCAGCTCCGGCACCTGACGCCCGGGCTCTCCGGGCTCGCCCCCGACGAGCCGCACCTGCGGCTGCTCGGAGTGGGAACGTTCGTGCCCCGTTCCCAGCCGTCCATCGGCGGGGTGACCCACGCGCACGGCCTCACCGTCTCGGCGTCCTCCACGATGATCATCGAACTCAACCGTCCCTGCTCGGTGTTCCGCGCCGCGACGGGGGTGGACGACACCGCGTCCTCCGACCGGGGGGCGGCCGAGTTCACGGTGCTGGCCGACGGCGTGCGCGTGTGGGGGTCGGGCACGGTGGCGGCCGGGTCCCCGGCGGTGCCGGTGACGGTGGACCTGACCGGGGTGAGCACGGTACGGCTGGAGGCCCGACCGCGCGGTCCCCTCGGCGCCCTCACTCCGGTGACCTGGGCCGACTCGGAGCTGGACTGCGGCTGAGCACCGGCCGGGCCGAACGGGTGACTCCGAGGAGGGTCACCCGTTCGGCCGGGAAGAGGCCACCGTCGTGACGACGGAGGGGTGACGGATCAACGAGGGCTGGGGAGGGGTACCGTGAACGGGGC
>NZ_VKHS01001059.1 GCF_014141525.1 Streptomyces calidiresistens | reverse complement strand
GTCACGGGCAGCTCGGGGGACTCGCCCGCGAGCCGCCGCAGCCACTCCTCCAGGCGTGCCCGCTCGGGGCTGCCCGGTGCGTAGTCGTGCACCGGCTCGTTGACCGGCGCGGGTACCCGGGTGACGCCCCCGTCGCCCCGCCCCGGGTGCGCGCCGAGGTCGATCTCGCGGCGGTCCGCGACAACGTGCGCGCCCTGCGCGGCCTGGCCCGCGGCGGTGCCGGCGTGATGGCGGTGGTGAAGGCCGACGCCTACGGCCACGGCATGGTGCCGTGTGCCCGGGCCGCCCGCCGGGCGGGGGCCGACTGGCTGGCCACGGCCACCCCGGAGGAGGCGCTGGCGGTGCGCGCGGCCGGTGACACCGGGCCGCTGCTGTGCTGGCTGTGGACGCCGGGCGGCCCCTGGGCGGAGGCGATCGCGGCGGACATCGACGTCTCGCTCGGCGGCGCGTGGGCGCTGCGCGAGGTGATCGGGGCGGTCCGCGCGACCGGTCGTCCGGCCCGGGTGCAGCTGAAGGTCGACACCGGTCTGGGCCGGGGCGGCTGCACGCCCGCCGACTGGCCCGCGCTGGTGACCGCCGCGCGGGCGGCGGAGGCGGAGGGCCTGGTGCGGGTGACCGGGGTGTGGTCCCACCTGGCGTGCGCCGACGAGCCGGGCCACCCGTCGATCCCGCCGCAACTGGAGGCCTTCCGGTCCGCACTGGCGGAGGCGGAGGGCGCCGGTCTGCGCCCGGAGGTGCGGCACCTGGCGAACTCCCCGGCCGCGCTGACCCTCCCGGAGACCCACTACGACCTCATCCGGCCGGGCCTGGCCGTCTACGGTCTGTCGCCCGCCCCCGAACTGGGCCTGCCGCGCGACCACGGGCTGCGTCCGGCGATGACCCTGCGCGCCGCCCTGGCGGGGGTCAAGCGGGTGCCGGGCGGTCACGGCGTGGGGTACGGCCACCACTACGTCACCCCCGGCGAGACGACCCTCGCCCTGGTGCCGGCGGGGTACGCGGACGGGATTCCCCGGCACGCCTCGGGCGTCGGGCCGGTGCTGGTCGCGGGCAAGTGGCGGACGATCGCCGGTCGGGTGGCGATGGATCAGTTCGTGGTGGACCTCGGTGGCGACCCGGCCGAACCGGGGGACGAGGCGGTGCTCTTCGGCCCCGGCGAGCACGGGGAGCCGACCGCCGAGGACTGGGCGAGGGCCTGCGGCACCATCGGGTACGAGATCGTGACCCGGATCGGCGCCCGGGTGCCCCGCGTGTACCTCAACACCGACTGAGCCGGTCCGGTCCGGTGTGGTCCGGGATCCGGCGACAACCGGTCGTCTCCGACCGGAACGCGGTCGAACCCCGCGGGCGACCGGTCGCGGTCGGTCGTGTCCGCTCACCCCGACGGGGGTTGCCCCGCACGTCTTTCCGGGCCCGCCGCGGACGCCGCCGCGTCCCGGCGGACCACCGGGCGTGCGGGGCCGTGGACCGGCCCGCGCCGCGTACCATCCGAGCCATGAGCGACCCCACCGTCCCCGACCCCACCG
>NZ_VKHS01001058.1 GCF_014141525.1 Streptomyces calidiresistens | reverse complement strand
GGGCTGGCCGGGGGCGGGCTGGTGGCGTTGGTGCTGCTCACCGTGCCGGGCCCGTATCCGATCAGCATGGTCACCGTTCCCGGCGAGGAGGCGCAGAACACCGCCCCGCCGACGCTCGCCCTGCTCGCGCTCGCGGCCTGCTGGATCGGCGGCGCGATCCTGCTGCGCGGGTGGGCCGCCCGCCGGCTGGCCGGGCTCCGGACGTGGATGGCCGTGGTGGCCGTCAACAGTGTCGTGCTGACGGTCTTCCTGTGGCACATGGCGGCGGTGGTGATCGCCGCGATCGTGCTGTACCCGCCGGGGCTGATGCCCCAACCGGAGGTGGAATCGGTCGACTGGCTGCTGTGGCGGGTTCCGTGGCTGGTCTGCCTGTCCGTGGTGCTGATGGTGTTGGTCCTCCTGTTCGGCGGGGTGGAGCGCCACGCGCGGAAAGTGGGGGCCGGCCCGGCGCGCCCGGGCGCCGGGGAGACCGGGGAGACCGGGGAAGGGGACGCCCCCGGCCGGGGTCGGGCGATGACGGTGACGGCCTGCGCGGCCCCGGCCGTGGCGGTCGCCGGCCTACTCGGCATCACCACGGCGGGGGCCACGGGCGAGGGGCCGGTCGGCATTCCCGGCTGGGCCCTGGCGGTCTACCTGGTGGGGGCGGGCACGCTGTGGCTCCTGGCGGTGCTCCGGTCGCGCTGACGGGGCCTTCGACGAAAGTCCCCCGGCCCGGCGCACCGGCCCGCCCCCGGCGTCGGCGCCGGGGAAAGCGGAGCGGTGGGTTCCCGGCGACAACCGCCCCTTCCCGGTGAAGACTCGGGAAGTCCTGTCGCGTCCTCCCGGAGGTCCGCCGTGCACCGCTCCGCTCCGCTGGTCCCGCTCGCGCTGTGCGTCGGCGCGTTACTGCTCACCGCCTGCGGGCAGGCCCCCGCCGACAACCGGCCCGGCGGAGCCCTCGATGCCCCCGGCGCCCCCGACGTCCCGCCGGCCGTCTCCTCCGCCGAGGCGACGCGGCGGGCCGTGGAGGAGCACGACCGGCTGTGGCCGGAGATCGCCGCCCGCTGCGCCGAAACCGCACCGGAGGACCTCCCGGGGGAGGACGCCGGAGGGGAGAACGACGCGGAAGCCGGCGGCGTACCCGAGAACCCCCGCCACGGCGAGAACAACGGCTACCGGCGAACCGCGGAGGTGTCCCCGGCGGAGCGGTGCCGGGGCGAGGCCCACGCGGTGCGCATCGCGGCGGCCATGACCGACGAGGACGGCCTCTTCGGGGACGTGGAGACGACCACGAGGCTGCTGAAACGCCTGGGCTACGAGCCCGATGGCATCGGCGTGGAGGAGGCCGGGACGGGCGTCGCGACGTGGTTCGTCACCGTTCCGGGGGCGGGTCCGTGCGTCACCGGCCACACCGGCATGCCGCACGCCGACCCCGGGGACGGGGTGCACGGGGTGTACCTGGAGGGCACCGGTTGTCGGATGCCGAAGGGCGGGCACTGACCCGCACCCCATCCCCGGGGCGGCGCCGTTCCCCGCCCGAGCCC
>NZ_VKHS01001057.1 GCF_014141525.1 Streptomyces calidiresistens | reverse complement strand
CCCGGGTCCGATGCCGTTCCGGACGCCGGCCCCCGCCCCGGCGCCCCCGACGCGCCGGGGGAATGACGGGGAAGGACGGGGGGAGAGATGGGTGAGTGACGGGTGAGTGGGGGAGCGCCCCGGGATCCGGCCGGCCCGCCGGGGCGTCGCCCTTGTCGAAAATGGAACACGTTCTTATCGTGGGAGCCGTTCCGCGAGGGGCCCGGCCGCGGCCGACCCCCTCGCTCCGCCGACGACGCCGGGAGAGCCCGTGACCGAGGCCTACCTCTACGAGGCGATCCGCACCCCGCGCGGTCGCGGCAAGCCCAACGGCTCGCTGCACACCGTCAAGCCGATCGACCTGGTCGTCGGACTGGTGGACGAACTCCGCCGCAGGCTCCCCGACCTCGACCCGGCGGCCATCGACGACATCGTCCTGGGCGTGGTCACTCCCCTGGGCGACCAGGGCGCCGACATCGCCAAGATCGCCGCCATCGCCGCCGGTCTCCCCGACACCGTGGCGGGCGTGCAGGAGAACCGTTTCTGCGCATCCGGCCTGGAGGCCGTCAACCAGGCCGCCGCCCGGATCCGCTCCGGCTGGGAGGACCTCATCCTCGCCGGCGGGGTGGAGTCGATGTCCCGGGTGCCGATCGGCTCCGACGGCGGCGCCTGGGCCGCCGACCCGGCCACCGCCCACCGCGTCGGCTTCGTCCCGCAGGGCATCGGGGCCGACCTGATCGCCACCCTGGAGGGGCTGACCCGCCGCGACGTGGACGAGTACGCCGCGCTCTCCCAGGAACGGGCCGCCGCGGCCTGGAAGGAGGGCCGTTTCGACCGCTCCGTGGTGCCGGTCACCGACCCCTCCGGGCTCGTCCTGCTCGACCGCGACGAGCACCCGCGTCCCGGCACCACCGCCGACTCCCTCGCCGCCCTGCGCCCCTCCTTCGCCCGGATGGGGGAGGAGGGGGGCTTCGACGCCGTCGCGCTCGGGAAGTACCACTGGCTCGAACGCATCGACCACGTCCACCACGCCGGGAACTCCTCCGGCATCGTGGACGGCGCCGCCCTCACCGTCATCGGCACCCGGGAGGTGGGGGAGCGGCACGGACTGCGCCCCCGGGCCCGGATCGTCTCCGCCGCCGTGACCGGCTCCGAGCCGACCATCATGCTCACCGGACCGGCCCCCGCCACCCGCAAGGCGTTGGACCGGGCCGGCCTCACCATGGACGACATCGATCTGGTGGAGATCAACGAGGCGTTCGCCGCCGTCGTCCTGCGCTTCGTGCGGGAGATGGAGCTCGACCTCGACCGGGTCAACGTCAACGGCGGGGCCATCGCCCTGGGACACCCCCTGGGCGCCACCGGCGCGATGATCCTGGGCACCCTGTTGGACGAACTCGAACGCCGCGACCTGCGTCGCGGCCTGGCCACCCTGTGCGTGGGCGGCGGCATGGGAATCGCCACCATCATCGAACGCGTCTGACCCCCGGGCGGCCCGCCCGCGCGTCCCCTCCGGCTCCTTCCAGCGCTTTTCCCACCCCACCC
>NZ_VKHS01001056.1 GCF_014141525.1 Streptomyces calidiresistens | reverse complement strand
TCCCCGCTCCCCGCCCCCTCCGTCGATCCCGGCGGCTGGAACTGGACCAGCGTGCGGGAACCCGCCGTTCGCCAGGTGTCGGCCCGGGTGCACACCCAGCCGGCGCTCCGTCCGTCTCCGGGGAGTTCCTGCCGGGCGAACTCCCACACCGCCACCGTCCGCACCCCGGAGCCGGCGAGGGTCGACAGGTGGCAGGCGGTCGGGGCCCACACCTCACGGACCCGCTCGTCCGGTACATCGCCCGCCCCGGCCCCCGGGCCCCCGGAGGTCAGCAGGACGGGGGTCAGCTCGCCCAGGTCCGCCACCGTGTGGGGCCCCGGGTCGGCGGTGTCGGCGCCGGTGAACTCCAGCACCGGGTACGCCCCGCACTCGGTGTCCCCGGCCGGCGTCGGCAAGGCCTCGGTGGCGCCGTGCGCGTCCACCGCCACCGGCCGCCCCTCGTCACCGGCCTCCCGCAACTCCCGCACCACGGCGGAGGAGACCCAGGGGGCGGTGAGGTAGCGCACGGTGCCCTCGCCCCGGTTGAGGACGACGGCCGAGGCCAGGGCGGAGTGCGCCCCGTCGGTGCGGGCCAGGTCCAGCACGGCGGGACCCCCGCCGGCCCCCGCCGCCTCGGCGTAGCGCATCAGCCGCAGACCGTCGTGCATCAGCACGACGACCGCGCCGTCCACCTCACCGGCGTACAGCAGCCGGGGCGGTCCCGCCGGGGGTCCGGGGTCGGTGCCCCGGGTGGTGGAGATCGTCACCCGGGAGTCGGGGGAGGTCCAGGCGGCCAGCACCCGGCCCAACAGTTCCCGGTCGCGTGCGGCCGGACCCCGGGCGGGCCAGGAGGTGAAGTCGAGACGACCCGCCCGTTCCCAGGCCCCCGCCTCCGCGCGCAGCAGCAGGGACGGGTCGGCGGCCGTCGCCCCGGGTGCGCGGCTTCCGCCGCCGCCCGGCTGCACGGCCATCAGACCGGCGATCAGGGCCAGCCCACCGGCGGACAGGAGCGCGGTGCGGGTGCGGCGCCGGCGCCGCAGGAGATCGGTCGGGCCGGCGCGGAGAACGCAGGGGTCGGGCACCGGCACCGTCCCCGACGGGGGGGACCCGGGGGTCCCGGCCCCCTCACCCCCCTCGTCGAGCAGCCGCCCGGCCAGCGCGTCGGCCGCGCGCACGGCGGCGCGGGCGACGTTCTCCCCGACCTCGGCCTCCTCCAGCAGCCGGCGGACGGACTCCGGGGGGAGTCCCTCCAGGTGCCGCAGGACGAAGGCGGCCCGGGTGGCGGGCGCGGCGGCGTCCAGCTCCCGCTCCGGCTCGCCGATCCCCTCGGCGCCGGGGAGGAGCCGCAGGCCGATCACCCGCGGGAACAGCCCGCCGGGGCGGCGCGGCGGGAGCCGCGAGAACAGGGGGAACTCCCGTCCGGCGATCCGGGGCGGCCGTCCGGCGTCCAGCGCGGCGCGCAGCACCCGCAGCCGTACGTAGGCGTGGGCCGGGTCCTCCGGCGTGCCCCCGGAGCCGGAGGCGCGGGGGGACGGCACACCGCCGCCCCGGCCC
>NZ_VKHS01001055.1 GCF_014141525.1 Streptomyces calidiresistens | reverse complement strand
GATGTCGGGGGCGTCACCGACGGCGGGCTCGTGCGGACGGGGGGACTCTTCGCTCCGGTTCACCGTTCCTCCGGATCGTGGCTGGGCTGCGACGGGGGTGGTGCGCGGCCCTGCCCGCCCGCGTCCGTGCCCGGCGCGGTCGCCGGTCCCTTCCGTTCGTCGGGGCCCCGGCGGTGCCGGGAGCCCCGGGGCTCCCGGGAGGGGTGGTGCGGGTGAAGCGGGCCGTTCCCATCGGGTAACCCGTACGGAACATCCCATGCCTCCGATGACCCGACTCGTGCGGTTTTCACCGGACCGGCGTCGGTCGTTCACCCCTCCCGGTCCTCCGGGGTGTCGGCCCGGCCCGCGGAACGCTCCAGCGCGCGGACGGCCTCGGCCTGGTTCAGGCCGGTCGAGCGCAGGATGTCGATCGCCGCCGACCGGATCTGTCCGATCAGCACGCCGGAGGTCAGGGGGCGGCCCTCCGAGGGGATCTCCGAGGCCAGGCGCGCGGCCCGCAGCGCGGCGTCCCGCGCCTCCCGGCGGCCGTTGCCGCCCTGTGCCCACCGCCGCAGTTCGCCCAGGGCCACGGCCAGGTCCTCCAGCGCGGTCACCAGACGGGCGTCCACCGGCTGGCCGTGACGCACGGCGTTGGCCGCGGCCCGGGCCAGGGTGCGCACGGTCCCCGCCGTCAGTTCCATGCGCGAGCGCAGCAAGGGCATCGGCCCCCGGGGGTGCAGGGATCGCCTGCGGTGTCCCAGCCGGGCGCTCTCCCGGGCGGCCTCCAGGGCCCGGTCCAGCTCCACCACCCGCTCGTCGGTGCGGCCGGCCTCGGTCAGCATCCGTTCCGCGTGCTCGAGATCCACCCGTTCCAGGGCCTCGCCGATGCCGCGCACCACCTCGATGAGGTGGTCCAGGATGCCCACCCCCGCACGTTCCACCGCCCGGCCGGGGTGGGGGCCCAGGACCGAGGCCAGCAGCACGGCGACGCCGCCACCGATGAGGGCGTCGGCCAGCCGGATCAGGGGATTGGCGTCCCCCTCCGGGGCCAGGGCGATCACCAGCACCGCGGCCACCGCCGACTGGTTGACCAGAACGCTCCCGGTGCCCAGCACCACGGCGGCGGCCATGGCCAGCACGACGGCCACCCCCAGTTGCACCGGCCCGGCGCCGATGAGGTCGACCAACAGGTCGGCGGCGGTCAGTCCCAACGCCACCCCCACGGCGATCTCGACCGCCCGGCGGGCCCGCTGCCCGGCGGCGATGCCCACGCAGACCACGGCGGCGATGGGCGCGAAGAACGCCTCCTCCGGACCGAAGAACGCGGAGGCGATCGCGAAGGCCAGGCCCGCCGCCAGGCCCGCCAGCAGCACCCCCGGCAGGTATCGGCGCAGGCGGGCGACGGCGAGCCCGGCCCGGCGCCGCGGGGACACCCGGACCGCCATGCGTCGAAGGGGGGCGAGGAGGGGGGAGCGGGCGAGGGTGCGCGGGCTCCCCACTCGGCGCGCGGCCACCCGGCTCACCTCCCGGCGACCGGCCGGGGGCCGGTCGGGAGGGGACG
>NZ_VKHS01001054.1 GCF_014141525.1 Streptomyces calidiresistens | reverse complement strand
GACAGGTGTCGGTGGGGGCGGGATTCTCCGGATGCATGGGCACGATCCTGTCCCGGGGCGGGCGCCGGGCGGAAGACCGCCCCGGGGTGATCCCGACGACCCGGAGGGGGACGCGCCCCCGGCCCCCGGGATCACCCGGGCGCGGTGCTCAGGTCAGCCAGCGCTCGGGGCGGGCGGTACGCCGGCCGAGCCGGGAGCGGTCCGCCTGCGCGGCCAGTTCGGCGAGGGCCCGGTCGGAGTCCTGCAGCCGCGCGACGACGGTGCCGTTCGCGCCGTGCTCCACGTGGATGTCGGTCAGGCGCAGGCGGTGCATCCAGGGCCCCTGCGTGATCCGGGCGCTCTGCACCTTGGCGTGCGGCACCAGCGTGTGGGTGCGGCTGAGCCGACCCCGCCGGGCGACGAAGACGGTGTCGGTCACGCCGTGGCCGTAGCCCTTGCGCCAGATCGGGACGGCCCACCGGGCGCGCTCGGGGGACGGACGCACCGAGGCGATCGCGGCGTCGATGTCCACCTGCGGCAGGATGCGGCCGATCAGCGCCGCGCACATGGCCCGGTCGGCGACCGGCACCAGCAGTCCGGCCTCGTGTCCGCCGCCGGCGACCTCCAGTTCCACCCGGGCCCAGCCGCGTCGCCGCCACAGCAGGGGTTCCACGATGCGCACCGACTGCACCCGGCCCGGCGGCACGGTGGCGTGGTCGCGTTGGAGCAGGCCGTGGTCCAGCCGCAGGCCGTCGGCGGACTCGGCCACGGTCCAGCCGTACTGGGTGAGGAAGGCGCCGACGGTGCTGCGCCATATGGTCGCCAGGATCGGCACGGCGACCATGACGGTGATGAAGACGCTGGTGGTGCCCCACCACATGAAGGGGATGACGAACGCGAGCGGCAGCAGCATGCCCCAGCCCGTGCCCAGGAGGGCGAGGGCCGTGGCCAGGGTGCGGCCGTCCACCCGGTACAGCTCGGTGGCGGGGGCCTCGCCGGCCTCCGGGGCCGCCTCGGGGGAGATGCCGGCGGCGCGGGCCAGCAGTTCGGCGCGCAGGGCGCGGGCCTCGGCCTCGCCGACGAAGGCCAACTCGTCGTTGGCGCCGGAGCCGACGACGTCCATCTTCAGCTTCGCCACGCCGAGGGCGCGGGCCAGCAGGGGGCGGGTGACGTCGATGGACTGGATGCGGTCCAGCCGCAGGTGGGCGCTGCGCCGGAAGAGCAGGCCCATGCGGATGCGCAGCTCGGTGTCGGTGACGAGGTAGCGCGTGACGCGCCAGGACAGCCAGCCGTAGAGGGCGGCCAGCGCCAGCACGGTGCCCAGGATGACCAGGACCCAGGCGATGCCGAGTTCGGCGGCGGCCCGCATCCGTTCGGGGTCCTGGAGGAGGAGGGCGCCCAGGCCCGCCAGCGGGGCCCAGGCGCGCCGCCAGGGCGTGACGGGGTGCAGGCGTTTGCCCAGGCCGGGCGGGATGCCGCCGGGTTCGGTGGGATGCGGCTCGACCTCGGCGGCGGAGGCGAGGGGGAGGTCCGGACCGGATGCCCGGGCCGCTTCGGTGGATACCGGGTGGGGTGGG
>NZ_VKHS01001053.1 GCF_014141525.1 Streptomyces calidiresistens | reverse complement strand
CTCCTACCCCCGGTACCCCCGGTGCCCCTGGTTCCACGGGTACCCCCGGCTCCACGGGTCCGTCCGCCGACTCCACCCCCGGGCCGTCCGGTGTCCGGTCCGCGTCGCGCGGCGGGCGGTCCCTGCTCTCCCGGCTGACGCCGGGGCGTCGCCGGTCGGACGCCGGCGGCCCGGCGGAACCCGCCGGGCCGCCCGGGACGACGAGGCGGGAATCACCCACCGGCGGGGAACACCCGGACCGGCTGGTGACGCTGATCGGTAAGCCGGGGTGTCATCTGTGCGACGACGCCCGTGCGACGGTGGAGGCCGTGTGCGCGGACCTCGGTGTGCGCTGGGAGGAGCGGGACATCACCCGCGAGCCCGAGCTGCACGAGGAGTACTGGGAGCAGATCCCGGTGGTCCTGATCGACGGGCGGCAGCACGACTTCTGGCGGGTTCGGGAGGATCGGCTGCGGGCCGCGCTCGGGGCGCCGGGGAGTTGAGCCGGCCCGCCGGTCCGGGGCGCCGATCCCGGTGGGCCGTTCGGCCCCCGCGGCTTGCGGATCGGTTCCGTTCCGGACGCCGGGCGGGGTCCGGCCCGGGGCGAACGGCCCCGGGGGCGGTCCCCTCCCCGGTACCGGAGCCTTCCCCGGGACCGGGGGGAAATGAAGGGTTTCATCCGGATTCGGCGAGCGATCCGAGGTCGTTTTGTCGGAATGTGTCCGTCGCCGTCGCGTGTGTGAGGAGTGTCATTTCGTGACCTTGTCGGTGCATGTGGCACCGGTCACTTTGGCCGGGCAAAACGGACAGTATCTTTGTGCACGCGTTCACAAAGACATAGCCTGGCGGGGATGGAGCGGACCGGTTCCGGCCGGCCGCTCACCGCTTGGCCCGACCGGCAGGAGCAACGTGGCAACTGGCCGCCCCCATCGACCGGCGACCCGCAGCCGAGGGATCCCCGAGGCGACGGTGGCCCGGCTACCCCTGTACCTGCGCGCGCTGACCGCGCTCTCCGAGCGGTCGGTGCCCACCGTCTCATCCGAGGAACTCGCCGGCGCGGCGGGGGTCAACTCCGCCAAGCTCCGCAAGGACTTCTCCTACCTCGGCAGCTACGGCACGCGAGGGGTCGGCTACGACGTCGAGTATCTCGTCTACCAGATCTCGCGGGAGCTCGGGCTCACCCAGGACTGGCCGGTCGTCATCGTCGGTATCGGAAACCTGGGCGCCGCCCTCGCCAACTACGGCGGGTTCGCCTCCCGCGGCTTCCGCGTCGCCGCCCTGATCGACGCCGACCCGGCGATGACCGGTCGGCCCGTCGCGGGCATCGCGGTCCAGCACATCGACGAGCTGGAGACGATCATCGAGGAGAACGGGGTCTCCATCGGGGTGATCGCGACCCCGGCCGGTGCCGCGCAGCAGGTCTGCGACCGTCTCGTCGAGGCCGGCGTCACCTCCATCCTGAACTTCGCGCCCACCGTGCTCTCCGTGCCCGAGGGCGTGGACGTGCGCAAGGTGGACCTCTCCATCGAACTGCAGATCCTCGCCTTCCACGAGCAGCGCAAGGCGGGTGAGGCGTCGCC
>NZ_VKHS01001052.1 GCF_014141525.1 Streptomyces calidiresistens | reverse complement strand
CCGCCACCCGGCCGCCGCCCTGCTCCTCATACCCCTGCTCGCCGGCTGCTTCGCCGGGGACGGCTCCCCGACGACCGACGGCCCCGACGCCGTCGAGGGCTCCGGTGACGCCCGCCTGCGCGTCGCCCTCGCCTTCCCGCCCACCGAGAACCTCTCCCCGCACGGCGCCGACGCCACCCTCCTCAGCCGCCTCGGCGTCACCGAGGGCCTCACCGCCCTCGACGAACAGGGCGTCGCCGCCCCCGCCCTCGCCGAGTCCTGGACCACCGAGGACGAGCTGAACACCGTCTTCACCCTGCGCGAGGCCCTCTTCCACACCGGCGCCCCGGTCACCGCCGACGCCGTGGTCGAGGCCCTGGAACAGGCCGTCACCGCCGAACCCCCGCCCGCCGCCCTCTCCGGCGTCGAGCTCACCGCCGAGGCGATCGGCGACCGCGAGGTGCGGATCACCACCACCGATCCCGACCCGATCCTCCCCCAGCGCCTGGCCGCCCCCCACCTGGCGATCCTCGCCCCCGGCGCCTACGAGGAGGACACCGCCGACCCGATCGGCCACGGCACCGGTCCCTTCGTCCTCACCTCCGTCACCGGCTCCGAACACGCCTCCCTGGACCGCTTCGAGGACCACTGGGACGGCCCCGCCGCCGCCTCCGGCATCGAGGCCCGCTTCATCGCCGACGGCCTGGCCCGCGGCAACGCTCTGCGCAGCGGCGAGGTCGACATCGCCGAGGCGCTCCCGGTCTCCGCCGCCGCCACGGTGGAGGAGGGCGTCCTGCGCGAGACCCCCACCGCCCGCACCACCTCCCTGCTGCTCAACACCGCATCCGGGGTCCTCACCGACCCCGAACTGCGCGCCGCGATCCGCGAGGCGGTCGACACCACCGCCCTCGCCGAGGGCGTGTACGAGGGCTACGCGGACCCGGGCGAGGGCGTCTTCGGCCCCGCCGTCATCGGCGACGGCGAGCGCCCCGAGCCGGTGAACCGCGCGGAGCCCGCCGACGCGGACGCGATCGACGGCACCGCCATCACCATCGCCACCTACGACAACCGGCCCGAACTCCCCGAGGTCGCCCAGGTGGTGCAGCAACAACTGGAGGCCGCCGGCTTCACCGTCACCCTGGAGGTCCGCGAGTACTCGCGGATCGAGAGCGACGCCCTCGCCGGCGAGTTCGACGTGTTCGTCGCCGCCCGCAACACCCTCCTCGACACCGGGGACCCCCTCGGCGTCCTGACCAGCGATTACACCTGCGACGGCGGCTACAACCCCGCCCTGCTGTGCGACAGCGGGGTGGACGGGGCCGTCGCCGACGCCGCCGTGATCGCCGACCCCGACGAGCGCCGCGAGGCGATCCTCGCCGCCGAGGCCGCCGTGCTCGGCACCGACGCCGTCGTGCCGCTGGTGCACCAGCGCATCCTGCACGGCGTGGACCCGGCGGTCGAGGACGTGATCCTCGATCCCCGGGAGCGCGCCCTCGTCGGCCGCGACACCCGCCGCTGACCGGACCGCCCCCCGTGACCGACGCCGACGCCCCCCGCCGGGACGGGAAGCGGGACGCGGCCCGGGGT
>NZ_VKHS01001051.1 GCF_014141525.1 Streptomyces calidiresistens | reverse complement strand
GGGGGATCGTGGGTGCGGAGGCCGTCCACCGGATCTTCCGCCACTGGCTGGGGACCACCGCCGGGCCCGCCCCGGGCGTCGGGGACGTCGACGGCCGGGGCGGAGTCGGCCGGGACGCGTCCGGGAACGCCGGCGGCCCGCCGGACCCCCGTGAGGGGGCCCGGCGGGCCGGGCGGTGAGCTGACCCGGACGGGCCGCCGGGTCAGTTGGTCACGAGGGTCAGACCCCACTGCGACAGCATCGGGTTCACCGGCTGGTGGTAGGTGGTACCACCGGTGCGGCAGTTGCCGGAGCCACCGGAGGTGACACCCTGCGCCTGCGAGCCGGAGATGAACGAGCCGCCGGAGTCACCGGGCTCGGCGCAGGCCGAGGTCCGGGTCAGACCGCTGACGGTGCCCTGGGGGTAGGTCACCGAGGTGTTGTGCTGCTGGATGGTGCCGCAGTGCCAGCCCGTGGTGGAGCCGGAGCGGCAGATGGAGGAGCCGACCGGCTGCTGGGTGGAGCCGGTGACCCGCACGCCGGTGCTGCTGGAGGTCCGCACCCAGGAGGTGGGGGTCCAGTTGCTGTTGACGGCGACCCAGGCCATGTCGCGGCCGGGGAAGACCGAACCGCGGAAGGTGCCCTGGGCGGCGCGGTTGTAGCCGGTGGTGGTGGCACCGACGCCACCGCAGTGGCCGGCGGTCACGAAGCCGGGGGTGCTGCCCTGGCGGACGGAGAAGCCGACCGAGCAGCGGCCGCTACCGATGTAGTAGGGGTCACCGCCGATCAGGTCGTAGAACGGCTGGGGCTGCTCCTCGGACTCGACGATCTCCACCACGGAGGTGTCGACGCCGTTGGCCTCGACCCAGTCCGCGGCGGCGGTGGTGTCGGAGGCGTGCACGACCACCTTGTTGGTGGGTACGTCCACGTACCAGAGCGGGGCGTTGTCGGTCGGGTTGACCTCGGCGGCCTCGTCGAGGAGTTCCTTGACGGACTCCAGCTCCTCCAGGCTGTGCTCGACGACCTTCGCCTCGGCGCCGGCGGCGCGGATCTCCGCGGCCTCGGTGCTGTCGCTGGTGGCGACGACCAGGTCGGTGGTCCCCTCGGCCAGCCAGGAACCGGCGTAGCCGTCGAGGTCGGCGCTGAGATCCTGGTCCAGGACGGCCGCGTCGAGTTCCTCGACGATCCGGACCTTCGCCTCGTCGGCGGTCAGGCCCAGGTCGCGCTGCATGGCCTCGAGCACTCCGTCGGGCAGCTCGGCGGCGGCCTTCTCGGCGCGCTCGGCGAGCGTGGTCTCCTCGGAGGCCATCGCGGGCATCGTGGTCAGGGCCAGGGCGGTGGCCGCCAGCACCGAGCCGATGGCGATACGTCGGTTTCGACGCATGCTGATCTCCCTTGTGTGTGGGGGGTTGTGGGGGTGGTGGTGCGGGAGTTCGCATGGGATGCGAATGATGCAAATGGTGCGGATGGAACGGGATGAAGCGGGATGGTGCCTGTCCGCCGTCGTCACCGGTGGGGTCGTGGTGGCGAGGCGGTGGGAGGCGCGGGTGGGGATCCGCGCTCCCGGTGGGGGTTGACCGCCGGGGGG
>NZ_VKHS01001050.1 GCF_014141525.1 Streptomyces calidiresistens | reverse complement strand
GAGACAGGCCCCGCTCCCCGCCCTGGTGCTGGCCGCGGCGGTGATGCTCGCCCTGCTCGCCCCCCGGGCCTGGGACCGGCTCCTGGCACGCCGAGGCGGCGAGCACTGGGACGGTTACGAGCGTCTGAACGCCGACTACCTGGAGGCCCTGCAGGGCATGCCGGCCCTGCGCGCCGCGGGGGCGACCGGCCGGGTCCGTCGACGGCTGGAGGACCGGTCCGCGGAGGTCCACCGGACGACGGTGGCCAAGCTGCGGGTCTCCCTGGTGGACACCGGGATCACCGATCTGGCGGTGCAGGGCGGCACGGTCGCCGCCGTGCTGCTGGCCTGTTGGTCCGCCGCCACGGGGAACGCCACGGCGACCGCCACGTACCTGGTGCTGATGCTCACCTCCGAGGCCTTCCGCCCGATCCGTGACCTGTCGCGGGAGTGGCACTCGGGCTATCTGGGGATCTCCGCCGCCGACGGCATCGCAGCCCTGCGCTCGGCCCGCCCCGCCGTCACCGATCCCGCTGACTCCGCGGACTCCGCGGACTCCGCTGACTCCGCGGATCGGGTGCCCCCGCCCGGGAGGGGAGCGGAGGGGCGGCGCGGCCCGGACGGGGGAGCGCCCGACATCACGGTCCGGGACGTGACCTTCCGACACCCGGGCGCCGGGCACCCCGCCCTGGACGGGGTGGACCTCACGGTCGGGGCGGGACGGGTGACCGCCCTCGTCGGCCCCTCGGGGGCGGGCAAGTCCACCCTGCTCTCCCTCCTGGCGCGCCACCACGACCCCGACCGGGGGGAGATCCTCCTCGGCGGCCGGCGGCTCGACACCCTTCCCCTGGCCGAACTGCGCCGCCGGATCGCCGTCGTCTCGCAGCGCACCCACCTCTTCCACGCCTCGGTCGCGGAGAACCTGCGCCTGGCCCGGCCCGACGCCTCCACCGCCGACCTGACCCGGGTCGCCCGCTCCGCCGGGATCCTGGAGGAGATCCTGGCGCTGCCCCACGGATGGGACACCGTGCTCGGCGAACGCGGCGAAACCCTCTCCGGCGGACAGCGCCAACGGCTGGCCCTGGCCCGGGCGCTGCTGTCGCGGGCCCCGGTGCTGCTCCTGGACGAGGCGACCAGCGCGGTGGACGAGCACCGGGAGTCGCGGATCACCCGCGACCTGCTCGCGGCGGCGGGGGACCGGACCTGCCTGGTGGTGGCCCACCGACCGGCGGCGGTGCGGGACGCCCACCGCATCCTCGTCATGGACTCCGGGCGCGTCGTCGAGACCGGCGACCACGCCTCGCTCCTCGCCGCCGGCGGGCTCTACGCCTCACTGGTGACGGCCGGGGGCGCCGGCCGGGGCGTGCCGACCGATCGAACCGACCCCCTCGAACCCCCCGACCCATCCGGTCCGCGGGACCCGTCCGGCACGCCCGCGGCCCCCGTGTCCGGCGGAGCCGCCCTGTGAACCCCGACCACTCCCTCGACGAGTCCGTGACCGCGCCCCCCGCGACCGGGGAGGACGCCCCGCGTGTCCCCGCCCCCCGGGGGAGCGGCCGGGACCGACCGGCCGTGTCCGGTGCCTCCC
>NZ_VKHS01000105.1 GCF_014141525.1 Streptomyces calidiresistens | reverse complement strand
GTGGGGGACGGGACTCAGCGCGGCGGGCGGGTTCCCTCCGGCCGGCCGTCCAGGCTGCGGTGCACCCACTCCGCCGCCGCCACGAAGTCCCCGTCCGTGGTACCGGGCTGGAGAGCGGGCCGCACCCCGTCCGCGCGGGGGTACGATCCCAGGAAGCGCACCTCCGAGCAGAGCCGGTGCAGACCCATCAGGGCCTCCCCCACCCGTCGATCCGCCAGGTGCCCCTCGCAGTCGATCTGGAAGCAGTACCGGCCGATGCCCTCACCGGTCGGTCGCGACTCGATCCGCATGAGGTTCACCCCGCACGCCACGAACTCCTGCAGCACCTCCAGCAGCGCGCCCGGCCGGTCCGAACGCAGCCACAGGGCCACCGAGGTCTTGTCCGCCCCGGTCGGTGCCGCCGGCCGCGACGGCCGTCCGACCAGCACGAAGCGGGTCGTCGCGTGCTGTGCGTCGTGGATGTCGGTGACCAGCGGCTCCAGCCCGTACGTCGCCGCCGCGAACTCCCCCGCGAACGCCGCGTCGAAGCGTCCCTCCTGCACCAACCGCGCCCCGTCGGCGTTGGAGGCCGCGGACTCCCACTGGGCGTCCGGCAGGTTCCGCTCCAGCCAGCGCCGCACCTGGGGCTGCGACACCGGGTGCCCGGTGACCGTCTTGATCGCCTCCAACTCCGTGCCGGGGCGCACCAGCAGCGCGAAGGCGATCGGCAGCAGTACCTCGCGGTAGATCAACAGCGGCTCACCGGAGGCCAGTTCGTCCACCGTCGCGGTGACGCCGCCCTCGACCGAGTTCTCGATCGGGACCAGGGCGCCGCCCGCCTCGCCGGTGCGCACCGCGTCCAGGGCGGCCGGTACCGACAGCATCGGCACCAGTTCCCTGGTGGCGGCCTCCGGCAGGGTGCGCAGCGCGGCCTCGGTGAAGGTGCCCTCCGGGCCCAGGTACGTGTAACGGCCGGCAGTCATGCCGCCACGGTAGCGGCTCGCCCGCGCCCCGGCCCTCCCGATCTCACCCTTCGAGCAGGCGTTGCCCGACGTACCCGCCGGGTTCGGCGCCGCCGGGCACCGCGAAGAGACCGCTCGCCTCGTGCCGGATGAACGCCGAGAGCGCGTCCCCCCGGTCCAGCTTCCGCTGCACCGGCACGAAGGCGAGCATCGGGTCGGCCTGCCAGCAGACGAACAGCAGACCGGCGTCGGGTGAGCCGTCCCCGGTGAAACCGTCGTGGTAGGAGTACGAGCGCCGCAGCATCGCCGCCCCGCCGTTGCTCTCCGGCGCGGAGACCCGCACGTGGGCGTCGGCCGGGATGACCGGGCGGCCCCGCTCGTCCACCGCCGCCAGGTCCACCGGCGTGGTCTCCCCGCCGCCGGTCAACGGCGCGCCGTCCGCCCGGCGGCGCCCCAGGATCCGCTCCTGCGTCTCGAGCGGCTGCTCCTCCCAGGGGTCCAGCAGCATCCGGATGCGCCGCACCACCACGTAGCTGCCGCCCGCCATCCAGGCGGGATCCCCGTCGGCGGGCACGAACACCCGGTCCGCGAAGTCCTCCTGCTCGGGACGGAGGTTGTTGGTGCCGTCGATCTGCCCCATCAGGTTGCGGGGGCCCGACTCCCCCGAGGCCGCCCCGGGCGCCCGGTTGAACCCGGCCGTCCGGTGCCGCACCCGGGCCGTGTCGGCGGCGGCCCGTTGGAGGGTGCGCACGGCGTGGAAGACGACGGTCGGGTCGTCCGCCTCCACCTGGATCCACAGGTGACCGCCCGAGCGCTCCGGGTCCAGGGCGTCGGCGGAGAACTCCGGCAGCGGGTCCAGGGCCCGGGGACGGGCGTCGACCAGTCCGACCGCGTCGAAGAAGTCGTGGCCGAAGCCGAAGGTGATCGCCAGACCCGAGGGACCGGTGCCGCCGGCGACGCCGTTGTCGGCGTCCGGGGCCTCGCCCGCCATCATCGCCTCCGCCGCCCGGGACCAGCGGCGCAGCAGGGCCGCGGCCCCGCCGCGTCCGGTGCCGGGCAGCAGGTCCAGGGCGAGCAGCTCGCCGTGCGCCCGGGCGGGGCCGAGGATGCCCGGTTGGTGGGGGCCGTGGAAGTCGAGACGGGTCGCGCCGACGGAGGAGAGCGGCGCGGTGCCGCCGGGGACGTCGGGGTTCCCGGACGCCGTCCGGTCACCGGTGCCGGCGAGCAGTCCGCCGCCGGCCCCGACGGCGAGCCCGGCGGCGCCCGCGGCGCCGGCGGTGCCGAGGAGGCGGCGTCGGGAGACGCCGCTCCGGGCCGCCCGGTCGCCGTCGGTGGTGCCCCCGGGCGGGGGAGCGGCCGGTTCGGTCGGGGGATGCGTCGTGGGACCGGTGGTGCCGGTGGTGCCGTGTGCGGCGGATGCGGTACGGGTCTTGCGGAGGTTCACGGAATCAGCCTCAGCCGATGGGCAGGATGTCGGTCTCGGTGACCTGGTTGATCTCCGAGGTGCGGATGGTCAGGGAGAGTCCCCATTCACCGGGGCGCGGGAGTTGCATGTCGGTCACCGTCCAGTGGTCCGTGTCCACCCGCAGCGGCTCGAAGCGCAGCGGGCCGATGTCCTCGGCGGGCAGTACGAGCGCCACCCGGACCTCCTCCACCGACATCGGCTCCCCGTCGGGGTCCACCGTGCGCACGTGCAGGACGTTCTCGCCGGTGACGGCGGGCTCCACGTCCACCAGCGCGGTGCCGGTGCCGTTCGGACCGCCGGCGGCGAACGGCAGTTCCAGGGTGATCCCCTCCGCCGGAGCGACGGTGCCGGCCTCCGCCGGCGCGTCGGCGGCGGTGCGCGCCGGGGGCGTGCCGGTCAGGGCGGTGGTGACCACCAGCACGACCACCGCGATGAGGGTCTCCACCAGCACCGAGCGGCGCAGACCGGCCCGCTCGGGGTCGGCCGTCAGCGCCCGGTGCCGTTCGGCGCGTTGGACGGCGGCGCGCTGACGGGCGAGCTGGGCCGCCCGGGCCGGGTCCGTCGGTGGGTTGACGTCGGCCGGGGCGCCGACGAGGGCCGGCTCCGGCTCGGCGCCCCCCGTGCCGCCCCCCGGGCCCCCGCCCGGGGCGGTGGGCTCCGGGGCGGTGGGCTCCGGGTCGGTCAGAAGCGCGGTCCAGCGGCGCGAGATCCCCGCCACGACCAGCAGCAACAGCACCAGCGCCGCCTTGGTGACCAGCAGTTGCCCGTAGCCGGTGGAGAAGAGCAGGTCGGCCGAACCGACCTGGCGCCAGGACTGGTAGACACCGGTGATCACCAGCAGCACCACGCTGCCGAACGCCAGGCGGGAGAAGCGCCGCACCGTCTCCCGGGGCAGCCCGGGGTCGCGGAACAGCAGCAGCGCCAGGGTGGCCAGGCCGCCCAGCCAGACGGCGGCGGCCAGCAGGTGGACGATGTCCATCGGGATGGCGACGGAGGTCTGCGGACCGGTGGAGGCGTGCTCCGAGAGGGCCCAGGTGGCGGCCAGGCCGCAGGCCACGATGCCGCCGCCGACGGTCAGGCCGAAGGAGAGGTCGCGGCGGGCCGCCTCCCGGCGCCCGGCGTCGTCCGGCCCGTCACCCCCCGCGTCGCCGCCGTCCCCGCCGGCGTCCTCTTTTTTGTCCCCGCGTTTGTCCCCGCCGTCGCCCGTGGCACCGCTCCCCCCGGCACCGTCGCCTCCGCGCACGGCCCCCGGTCCGGGGACGGGCGCCCCCTGTCCGGCGGGGGCGGTCAGTCGCGCCCAGGTGCCCAGCAGGACCGCCAGGAACATCCCCGCCGCGGCGAGCAGCAGCAGCCGGGAGACCAGGGCGGTCCCCCACCCCTCCGTCACCACGTCCCGCACCGCCGACCACCGCGTGAGGTCCGCCATCTCCCCCGACAGGTACGGGGCGCGCAACACCAGCAGGGCGAGCGAGGCCGCCGTCATCAGCGTCCAGCCCAGCACGATCAGCCGCCGCACCGGGCGGAACCCCGCCGCCTCGGGCCGACACCGCAGCACGAAGGCGGAGCCGCCCACCAGCAGCAGGAACCCCGCGTACGCGGTCCACCGCGCGGTGTCGTAGAGGAAGCCGGGCAGGCCGCCGCCCGGCACGGTCTCCGGCACCGGCGCGGCGGTGGGGGAGGGCGCCCCGATGGAGAAGGTGAACGCCCCGCCCACCGGGTGGCTGTCGGCCGAGACCACCTGCCAGACGACGGTGTAGGTGCCGTCGGGAAGATCGGATCCCAGGCCCACCGCGTACGCGCCGGAGCCGCCGGTCACCGAGCCGTCGTCGATCCGCTCCCCGGTGGGGTCGAGAACCCGGATCGAGTCGTCGGAGACCCCGACCGGCGCGGAGTTTCGCCCCGTGATCTCCGGGGCCCGGGCCGGGCGGCTCGCCGGGCCTCCGCGGTGCGGAGGCGGGTTTCCACCGAGGGATACGGGGGGCGTGCCGGACCCGGGGACGCCGTGGTCGGCCCGTTCCGGCCCGTCCGCGCCGCCCGATCCCCGCCGGGGGTCACACGGCGCCCCCGGCGCATGACCGGGCGGCGGGGATGTACTAGAGTTATCTCGACATCGAGATATTTTGTCGAGGGGCGCGTCACCGTCCCGCCCCGCCTCCCCGCGGCGTCGTCCCGGGCGCGCCACGCGCCGGCGACTAAGGCTTGCCTTACCGGTCACGGGCGTGCGGCGCGCGGCAGGATGGCGTCAGGACGCGCGAGTCATGCACCGAAGGAGTCTGTCGTGTCGGCGAACAGCTTCGACGCCCGTAGCACGCTGCGGGTGGGCGACGAGTCGTATGAGATCTACCGGCTGGACAAGGTGGAGGGCTCCGCCCGCCTCCCCTACAGCCTGAAGGTCCTGCTGGAGAACCTCCTGCGCACCGAGGACGGCGCGAACATCACCGCCGACCACATCCGCGCGCTCGGCGGCTGGGACGCCTCCGCCAAGCCGAGCCGGGAGATCCAGTTCACCCCCGCCCGGGTGATCATGCAGGACTTCACCGGCGTACCCTGTGTGGTCGACCTGGCCACCATGCGCGAGGCGGTCAAGGAGCTGGGCGGCGACCCCGCCCGCATCAACCCGCTGGCCCCCGCCGAGCTGGTCATCGACCACTCGGTCATCGCCGACAAGTTCGGCACCGCCAACGCCTTCCGCCAGAACGTCGAGCTGGAGTACGGCCGCAACCGCGAGCGCTACCAGTTCCTGCGCTGGGGCCAGACCGCCTTCGACGAGTTCAAGGTCGTCCCGCCGGGCACCGGCATCGTGCACCAGGTGAACATCGAGCACCTGGCCCGCGTGGTCATGGTCCGCGACGGCCGGGCCTACCCGGACACCCTGGTCGGCACCGACTCCCACACCACCATGGTCAACGGCCTGGGCGTCCTGGGCTGGGGCGTCGGCGGCATCGAGGCCGAGGCGGCCATGCTCGGTCAGCCCGTCTCCATGCTGATCCCGCGGGTGGTCGGCTTCAAGCTCACCGGCGAGCTGCCCACCGGCACCACCGCCACCGACCTGGTGCTCACCATCACCGAGATGCTGCGCAAGCACGGTGTGGTCGGCAAGTTCGTGGAGTTCTACGGCGAGGGCGTCGCGGCGGTCCCGCTGGCCAACCGCGCCACCATCGGCAACATGTCGCCGGAGTTCGGCTCCACCGCGGCGATGTTCCCGATCGACGGCGAGACCATCAACTACCTGCGGCTGACCGGCCGCGGCGAGCAGCAGCTCGCCCTGGTCGAGGCGTACGCCAAGGAGCAGGGCCTGTGGCTGGACCCGGCCGCCGAGCCGGACTTCTCCGAGCACCTCGAACTGGACCTGTCCACCGTCGTGCCGTCCATCGCCGGTCCCAAGCGTCCGCAGGACCGCATCGCCCTGTCCGACGCCGCCCAGCAGTTCGGCCAGGACGTGCGCGTGTACGTGGACGACACCGACCTGGACGAGGCGGGCAAGGAGTCCTTCCCGGCCTCCGACGCCCCGGCCGTCTCCAGCGACGTGCCGAGCAACCCGGTCACCGTCACCTCTCCCGACGGCGTGACCTACGAGATCGACCACGGCGCGGTGACCGTCGCGGCGATCACCTCCTGCACCAACACCTCCAACCCGTACGTCATGGTGGCCGCCGCCCTGGTCGCCAAGAAGGCGGTGGAGCGCGGCCTGACCCGCAAGCCGTGGGTCAAGACCACCCTGGCGCCCGGCTCCAAGGTCGTCATGGACTACTACGACCGCGCCGGCCTGACCCCCTACCTGGACAAGATGGGGTTCAACCTGGTCGGTTACGGCTGCACCACCTGCATCGGCAACTCCGGCCCGCTGCCGGACGAGGTCTCCGAGGCGGTCAACACGCACGACCTGGCCGTGGTCTCGGTGCTGTCCGGCAACCGGAACTTCGAGGGCCGGATCAACCCGGACGTGAAGATGAACTACCTGGCCTCCCCGCCGCTGGTGGTCGCCTACGCCATCGCCGGGTCCATGAAGGTGGACATCACCCGCGACGCCCTGGGCATCGACACCGAGGGCAACCCGGTGCACCTGTCCGACATCTGGCCCTCCGAGCAGGAGGTCGAGGAGGTCGTGGCCTCCGCGATCGGCCAGGAGATGTTCGCGGGCAGCTACGCCGACGTCTTCGCCGGTGACGACCAGTGGCGCTCCCTGCCGGTGCCCACCGGCGACACCTTCGAGTGGGACCCGGAGTCCACCTACGTCCGCAAGCCCCCGTACTTCGAGGGCATGGGCATGGACCCGGAGCCGGTCGGCGACATCACCGGCGCCCGGGTGCTGGCCAAGCTGGGCGACTCGGTGACCACCGACCACATCTCCCCGGCCGGTGCCATCAAGGCCGACACCCCGGCCGGGCAGTACCTCACCGAGCACGGTGTGGAGCGCCGTGACTTCAACAGCTACGGCTCGCGCCGCGGCAACCACGAGGTCATGATCCGCGGCACCTTCGCCAACATCCGCCTGCGCAACCAGATCGCGCCGGGCACCGAGGGCGGCTACACCCGCGACTTCACGCAGGAGGGCGGGCCGGTCTCCTTCATCTACGACGCCTCCCGCAACTACCAGGAGGCCGGCATCCCGCTGGTGGTCCTGGCGGGCAAGGAGTACGGCTCGGGTTCCTCCCGCGACTGGGCGGCCAAGGGCACCGCGCTGCTGGGCGTCAAGGCGGTCATCGCCGAGTCCTACGAGCGCATCCACCGCTCGAACCTGATCGGCATGGGCGTGCTGCCGCTGCAGTTCCCCGAGGGCGCCTCGGCGCTGGACCTGGGGCTGACCGGTGAGGAGACCTTCTCGATCACCGGCATCACCGCGCTCAACGAGGGCGGCGTCCCGGAGACGGTGAAGGTCACCACCGACACCGGTGTGGAGTTCGACGCGGTGGTCCGCATCGACACCCCCGGCGAGGCGGACTACTACCGCAACGGCGGGATCATGCAGTACGTGCTGCGCTCGCTGATCCGCCGGTGATGACGCACGGGTGATCCGCGGATGACCACCGGGCGGGTCGGTTCCCCGACCCGCCCGGTGTCCGCCCCGACCCGCCCGGTGCCCCCGAGCCCCTTCCCGGCGCGGGGGCACCGGGCGTCCTCCGTGTCTCCCCCTCCGCGCCGGCGGGCACCGGGAGCACACCGTTCGGGCACCGAACGGACACCGGGAGCCGGGAAGCGGACACCTTCGGGCACATCCGCCCACGTCCCGGGGCCGGCCGGCGACCGACCGGACCGGAACCGGTTCAGCCGGAGTTTTCCCGGGGCCGATCCTCAGTTCATATAGTGGTCGCGGTGCCGTCTCCCTCCTCGTGGGCGGCCGGCGGACCCCGGGACGAGTCCGCCCGGGGACAACCAACACGCTGGGAGAGGGTCGTGGAGACTCCGGGCTCGCAGTCGTCACTGCACCGCGCCAACCTGGAACGGGTGGTGCGGGCCGTCCGATCCGCAGGGTCGCTCACGCAGGCGGAGATCGCCCGCACCACCGGCCTGTCCGCCGCGACGGTCTCCAACATCGTCCGCGAACTGCGGGACCTGGGCACGGTGGACGTGCGCACCACCTCCGCCGGCGGCAGGCGGGCCCGCAGCGTCTCGCTCTCCACGGACGCGGGCATCGTCGTCGGTGTGGACTTCGGCCACTCCCACCTGCGGGTCGCGGTGGGCAACCTCGCCCACCAGGTGCTGGCCGAGGAGGCCGAGCCCTTCGACGTGGACTCCTCCGCCGACCAGGGCTTCTCCCGGGCGGAGAAACTGGTCGCCCGACTGCTGGCGATGGCCGGGGTGGACCGGGACAAGACCATCGGGGTCGGCCTGGGGGTCCCCGGGCCGATCGATGTGGAGACCGGCACCCTGGGCTCCACGGCGATCCTGCCGGGATGGCGCGGCATCAACCCGCGCGAGGAGCTGGCCGAGCGGCTGGGCGTCCCGGTGCACGTGGACAACGACGCCAACCTCGGCGCCCTGGGCGAGCTGGTGTGGGGCAGCGGGCGCGGGGTGCGCGACCTGGCCTACATCAAGGTGGCCAGCGGCGTCGGTGCCGGTCTGGTGATCGACGGGCGGATCTACCGGGGCCCGGGCGGCACCGCCGGGGAGATCGGGCACATCACCCTGGACGAGTCGGGGCCCGTGTGCCGCTGCGGCAACCGCGGTTGTCTGGAGACCTTCACCGCCGCCCGACACGTCCTGCCGCTCCTGCACGCCAACCACGGCACCGACCTGACCATGCCCCGTGTGGTGCAGCTCGCGCGCGAGGGCGATCCCGGCTGCCGCCGGGTCATCGCGGACGTGGGCCGCAACGTGGGCCAGGGTGTGGCGCAACTGTGCAACCTGCTCAACCCCACCCGGGTGGTGCTCGGCGGTGACCTGGCCGAGGCGGGGGAGCTCGCGCTGGGGCCGATCCGCGACTCGGTGAGCCGGTACGCCATCCCCTCGGCGGCGCGTCGCCTGACCCTGGTACCGGGGGCCCTGGGCGGTCGGGCCGAGGTACTGGGGGCATTGGCGCTGGTGCTGCGGGAGATGGGCGACGGGGTGCTGCTCGGCGCCGTGAACGGCTACCGGCAGCCCTGAGCCCCGCCCGGCGGCCTTCCCCCGGCACCCGGCCGGGGGCCGCGCGGGACGGACGGCGCGCCCGGGAGGCCGAACGGTGCCCTTCCGACGGAAGGACGGGGCATGACCTTTCCCCGGAGGAGCTTTGTCCGGAAAATGGGGATCCCGCGTTCGTCGGATGAAGGCGTAGGTCGGAGCCGACCCGCCGCCGACGTCCCGTCGGTTGAAGGTTGGTCCGGTTGTCGACCGCACCGACGGGGCGCGGTCGGCTCATCCCGGTCGGGCCGCGGGGCCGCGACCCCGGCGGAAGGCGAACACATCATGCGGACGTATCCGCGACGTGCCGTGATCGGCACGGCGACCCTGGCACTGGCGGCCGCGCTGACGGCCTGCGGTGAGGCCGGCGACGGCAACGACGGGAACGACGGCGACGGCGACGACGGCGGGAACGGCAACCGCACCATCGGCCTCCTCCTCCCGGACACCACCACCACCCGGTACGAGGCGTTCGACCGCCCGGTCATCGAGGCCACCATCGCCGAGCTGTGCGGGGACTGCGGGGTCACCTACGACAACGCCGCCGCGGACACCGCCCGGCAGAAGCAGCAGTTCGACACCATGCTCACGCAGGGGGTCGACGTGATCATCCTCGATCCGGTGGACGCCGCCGCGACCGGTCAATGGGTCGAGGACGCCGCCGCGGAGGGCGTGCCCGTCATCGCCTACGACCGGCTGGCCGAGGGCGACGTCGACGCCTACGTCTCCCACGACAACGAGGCCGTCGGCCGCCTCCAGGGTCGGGCCCTGCTCGACGCCCTCGGGGACGACGCCGAGGGCGCCCGGGTCATGATGATCAACGGCTCGCCGACCGACCCCAACGCCGCCCTCTTCAGGGCCGGAGCCCTGGAGATCCTCGAGCCGGTCGTGGAGATCGTCTACGAGCAGGACATCGAGGACTGGGACCCGGACATCGCCCGGGACACCGTCACCTCCGCCGTCCGGGCACTGGGCACCGACGGGTTCGACGCCGTGTACTCCGCCAACGACGGTCTGGCCACGGGCATCGTCAACGCCCTGCGCGGCGCCGGCGTCGAGGACGTCCCGATCGGCGGCCAGGACGCCGAACTCGCCGCCCTCCGGCGGATCATCGCCGGCGAGCAGGCCTTCACCGTCCACAAGGCCCTGATCCCCCAGGCCGAGATCGCCGCCGAGATCGCCGTGCGCCTGCTCGACGGCGAGGACTTCTCCGACCTCACCCCCGACAGCGTGGACAGCCCCACCACCGACGGTGTCCCCGGCGTCCTGCTGACCCCGGTCACGGTCACCGTGGACAACATCGAGGAGACGGTCATCGCCGACGGCTTCCACACCGCCGACGAGATCTGCACCGCCGAGCTCGCCGAGGAGTGCGCCGAGGCCGGCATCGGTGGATGAGCCGGGGGAGCGGGCCGGACCCCACACCCCCGGTTCCCGGTTCCCGCTCCCGTCCCCCGGGGCGCCGACCCGAGCCTGTCTCTTATACACAACT
>NZ_VKHS01001049.1 GCF_014141525.1 Streptomyces calidiresistens | reverse complement strand
GTGGGGGCGCCGGGGGCGGGGTACTTCGCCGCCCAACCGTTGAGCAGCCGCTGGTACGCCTCCAGGCGCGGCGGCTTGGGCTCGGAACGGCCGTTCTCCCAGTTCTTCACCGTCTGCGTCGTCGACTTCAACGCGGCCGCGAGGCGGGCCTGGGTGATACCCGCCGCCTCCCGCAATCGGGCCCGCTCCGCCGGAGGCGGCAACGCCGGCTCCTCCTGTAGCAACGCGTCCACGGACGCGAACAACTCTTCCTCGGACGCCATGTCAAGTCTCCCTTCCGCACCCCCACTCTAGCATGTTTTATCCTTAATTTTAGCCCATGATGTAACCCGCTCGGGTTTTTCTCCGGATGTCACGGATGGGTTCGACGGGCCTCGAGGAAGAGGTCGCGGATGCCGCCGTGGGGTGTACCGGCGGTTTACCGCTCGGTGTAGCGCCGCCGATACACCCCCGGCTCCCCATTTGTGCGGACCTACGGGGTTCGCTCAGTCCGGAAAAGGCCGGCTGCTCCGCGGGTTGCGGCCGATGCTTCCGCCCCTGCGGATCAGTGGGTGACCGCGGCGGGTGAGGCCACCACAGGAGAGGCCGGCGTGGGGGAGGATGCTGCGGCCCCGTTCGCTCCGCAGCTTCCCGGGAAGGCGAACAGCGCGAGGACGAGGAGCACTCCCCCGCCGCCGGTCGCCGCCGCGGTGGCGGGGTGGCGGGGTGGCCGAGCCTGCGGGTGTGGGGGCGTACGTAGGCGCCGTTGCGGTAGTGGCCGCGCACGCGTGTGTGGCCGGCGGTCGTTGCCTGTCGGGAGACAGTGGGACGCGCAAAGTTGGCGGCGGTGGTTTTCCTGGTCCGGCGGTGGTGGGGGCGGACGTAGGAACCGTCGCGACGGTGGTAGCCGCGGACGTGGGACATGGCGGTCTCCTCTGTCAGGGGTCAGGAGCGGGGAGTCGGGCGGCGTGGGGGTGGTACGGCGCGCAGGAGTTGCCACAGCGGGGCAGAGCCCGCGGCCCAGCGGGTGAGGAGGTTGCGGTCGACGAGGTGGAGGCGCTGGGAGCGGGCGAAGTCCTTCGCGTTCGCGGTGAAGCGGCCGTTGGTGACCAGGGCGATGACATCGCCGTGGTGGATCGGGCGTCCGGTACCGTTGAGAATCTGCGGGGCCGGGGTCCCGACCGCGGCGCCTTTCAGGCTGTCTTTTCTGTGTTTGCGCTGGATAACCCAGCGCCGGCCGAAGGGATCGGTGGCCTTCACATCGACACCGTTGCCACCGGCGCCACCGACCTGGACGGCGTCGGTGCAGCCGTCTCGGCGCATCAGGTCCCGCACCGCATGCTCGAACCGGCGGTGGTCCAGGGCGTCGATGTGGCCGATGGCATACCTCAGCCGCCCTGCGCGGGCGGCGGAGCGTCGCCCGGCTTCCATTCGCCGCCGCATCCAGATGGTGACGGCCGGGACCACGGCCAGGAGCAGCAGCACGGGAACCCACGGGCGTTCGGCGAGCCGGCTCACAACGGATGTGAGCAGGGACCAGGGCACGGCCGGTGCCAGGAGCAGCACGCCCTTCTCCCAGCCCCTTTCCTG
>NZ_VKHS01001048.1 GCF_014141525.1 Streptomyces calidiresistens | reverse complement strand
ACAGCACCCCCTTTGTGGGCCTTTTGTACGCATCTACCGGCATACTTTTTTTTTTTTTTATATGTGTATAAGAGACAGCCGCGGCCCTGCTGGCCGCCCTGGACGAGCCGACCGGAACGGAGTAGCCGTGGACCGTCGAGAGAGCGCCGCCCTGCTGGCCTACATCGGCCGGCTGGACCCCCGCACCATCCGCACCGACCCGGCCGAGGTCCGCGAGCAGCTCGACCGCTGGCACGAGCTGCTCGCCGAGGTCCCCGCCGCCACGCCGCAGGGCTGGGACGCCCGCGTGGTCGCCCGTGAGCACGTCCTGACCTCGCCGTACCCGATCATGCCGGTGGACATCGCCCGCGCATGGCGAGCCCATCGGCGCGACCGCCTGCAACGGCACACCGACCCCACCCCGGGTGCCGACCCGGATGATCCGGTGGCCTGGAACGCCGAACTGGCCGGTACCCGACGGGCCGTGGCGAGCGGGAGGACCGCGCCGGTCCACCTCCGGCAGATCACCGGCGCCCGGCCCCGCCCGGAATTGGAGGCGCGGCTGCGGGAGGTCGGCTCCTGCATCCCCGCCCCGGCCCGAGCAGCCCTGGCGCCCTACCGGCCCGCCCGCGCGGCCCGCGAGGCGGCCATCGCCCGGGGGCTGCCCGACGCCCTGACCGTGCGCTGCGAGTGGTGCCACGCCCCGGTCGGCGAGCCGTGCCGACGCCGACGGATCGCCCCCGACGGCGCGGCACGCGGCAGTACCCCCCGCGCGACCCCGCATCCGGGTCGCGTCGACCTCGCCGCGGCCCACCGGGACCGGCAGCCCGAAACCACCTGACCCGCCCCCACCCCACCGTCACCGCCTCCCGGCTCCGGCCGGGGGCGCGGCGGCCACACCGGAGACCACCGTGCGAGACCTCCCCACCCCCGATGCGCCGGCCACCGACCTGCGCGGTATCGGCGACACCAGCTGGCAGGCCCGCGCCGGGTGCCGGGGCATGGACCCCGGCGACGCGGACGCCCTCTTCTTCCCACTCCCCCGCGACCACGAGGCCATCGCCGAGGCCAAAGAGCTGTGCGACCCGTGCCCGGTGCGCCGCGAGTGCCTCAACCACGCCCTGGAGAACGGCCTGCGAGAGGGCACCTGGGGCGGGCTGACCGAGGCCGAGCGCCGCCCCTGGCACGAGGGCCTGTCCCACCGCTTGGACCACAGCCGCGTGATCGCCTTCTTCAAGGGCCGCGATGTCCACCTGAGCGAAGCCGAACGCCGGGTGGTCATCGACCACGCCTACGTCCGGGGCTGGCGCCCCGAACGGCTGGCCCTCGCCCTGCGGATCAACCCCAAACACGCCCGCGACCTGCTGCGGCAGGCAGCCGACAAGGTCCTGGACCGCGACCGGAACCACGGCATGCCCCGAGCCGGGAGCAGGGGAAGGAAGCGGTCGGTCCCCTCCACGGCCGAGGCTCCCTCCACTTCGGCCCCCACCCCCCGGCCGGTCCGGCGGCCATCCGCGCAGTCCCCTCTCGGAAAGGCAGCATGACCC
>NZ_VKHS01001047.1 GCF_014141525.1 Streptomyces calidiresistens | reverse complement strand
GGTTCGGCCGGCGGGAACGGGCGCGGGGGAACCCCGGGGGTCTCACCGCGCGGGCCGGCCGCGACCGGAGCCGGGGTCGGTTCGGGAGCCGGTGGCTCGACCCGGGTGGCGACCAGTTCCGAGCCGACCGGGCCGAGGTTCACGTTCGCACGCGAACAGGGCTCGCATCGGCCGTACGCGTCCCAGGCACGTCCCACGTGACACTGCGAGCATCTCATCGTTCCCACCCGCTCCCCGGCACAGCCGGACACCAGTTCCCCCGGCTTGCCGGATGGTATGCCGGCCGGCACCCCTCGGGCCAGCACGAAGAGGCTCCGGAACACTTCCGATGAGGATGTACCGTTCAACCGGCTTCCCCGCGTGACCTGCGCGTGCAGGAGGCAACGACCCGGGGGCGGGGAGGGTCCGCCGGCACCGGCCCGGGAGCGGAGGGGGTTCGCGGGGGTGTTCGCGGCGAACGCTCCGCGCGCCGTCCCGGCGTGCCCGAGGAGGCGCGGAGGGCGGCGGGTTAGGCTCGGCCCATGGAGTCTCTGGCGATGATCGAGCAGTGGCCGGTGCCCCGGGCGGCGGCGGCCGTGATCCCGGCGGACGGCGGGCCGGTCGCGTTCCACGGGCCGGTCGCGGACCGCTTCCCCCTCGCCTCGGTGACCAAGCCGTTGGCGGCCTGGGCGATGCTGATCGCGGTCGAGGAGGGCGCCATGGAACTGGACGAACCCGCCGGACCGCGGGGTTCCACCGTGCGCCACCTGCTCGCCCACACCTCGGGGCTCGCCTTCGACGAGCGGCGGGAGATGGCGGAGCCGGGGACCCGCAGACTCTACTCCAACGCCGGTTTCGAGGTGCTGGGCGAGCACCTGGAGGAGGCGACGGGGATGCCCTTCGCCGAGTACCTGCGGCAGGCCGTGCTGGAGCCCCTGGGGATGACCGCGACGGACCTGCCGGGTTCCCCCGCCAAGGACGCCGTCTCCACCGTGGAGGATCTGGCGCGCTTCGCCGCCGAGATCCAGAACCCCCGCCTGCTGGACCCCGCCACGGTCGCGGAGGCGACCCGGCCGGTGTTCCCGGGGCTGAACGGGGTGCTGCCCGGCTTCGGCCAGCACAAGCCGAACGACTGGGGGCTGGGGTTCGAGATCCGGGGCACCAAGTCGCCGCACTGGACCGGGTCCCTCTCCTCCCCGCGGACCTTCGGCCACTTCGGACAGTCGGGGACCTTCCTGTGGGTGGACCCGGACGCCGGGGTGGCCGCCGCGGCGGTGACGGACCGGGACTTCGGGCCGTGGGCCGGCGTGGTGTGGCCCCGGTTCACCGACGCGGTCCTGGAGGAGTTGCGGGGCGTCGGGCGCGGGGAGCGGGAGTCCGTCCCGGCGGAGGCCGGCTGAGTCCCGGGGCCGCCCCTCGGAAGGCGACGGCCCCGCGGGGCGCGGGGCGCGGGGCGCGCTCCCTCCCCACCCGGGCCGGGGTCAGGCGGGGGACCAGACCAGGAGTTCCGTGAGTTCCGTGAGTTCCGTGAGTCCCGTCCCCCCGGCCGGGGCGGTCGCGGTCACCCTCCCGGTCCCCGTGATCCGCACCGCGTCCCC
>NZ_VKHS01001046.1 GCF_014141525.1 Streptomyces calidiresistens | reverse complement strand
GACCCCGGCGGTCGCCACGGCGGTCGCCGCCCCGGCGGCCGTCCACCCCGCCGCCGCCTGCCCGGTGGTGGAGGACCGGCTGTACGCGGCGGCCGTCCGCGACGTGGACCTGCAGCGCATCACCCCCGAGCCGACCTGGCGCACCGACTGCCGGAAGCTCTACCGCGCCGACCGGCGCGCCCCCTCGGTGATCTTCGAGGAGGGCTTCCGGCCCTGGGACACCGTCAACGGCCAGTACGACCTGTACTCCTACACGCAGGTCAACCAGCCCTCGCCGTTCGTCAGCACCACCTACGACCACGACCTGTACAAGTACTGGTGGACCGTGGGCTGGAACTACTACATCGACGCCCCCGGCGGCATCGACGTCAACGGCACCATCGGGGACGACCACCGCTGGGCGGAGCAGGTGGAGGTCGCCTTCCCCGGCGGGGTGGACCGCTCCTTCGTCGCGGGCGGCTGCCCGGTGGACCCCCGACTGCGCATCGAGATCATGTCGCAGTGCCGGGACAACCCCCACTACGAGCCCTGGCGCACCCGCGCCGACTGAGCCCCGGCCCGGCCGCGGCGGCGGGCGACGGACCCCTGTCGGGCCCGGTCACCGGCCGCCGGTGTCGGCCCCGGCGGGGGAGCCCGGCACGGTGACGGTGGTCAGCACCAACCCCCCGCGCACCAGCCACCGACCGTCGAACCCCGGGATCTCCCGTCCCGCCACCACCGGGCCCGGCACCAACAGCCGGGCCCGGAAGGCCCCCGACCCCGGACCGTCCGGGTCCGGGCGCAGCGCCAGTTCCGCCTCCTCGAACCCCAACCACCGTCCGGTCAGCGGGAACCACGCCTTGTAGACGCTCTCCTTGGCGCTGAACAGGAGCCGTTCCCAGTGCACCGAGGGATGCCGGTCGGCCAGCGCGGGCAGCACCCGCTCCCGCTCGACGGGTACCGTGACCAGGTTCGTCACCCCGGGGTCCCGCAGGGGCTCGTGCGGTTCGGCGTCCACCCCCAGCGCCGCCCACCGACCCCGGCGGGTCACGGCCGCGCCCCGGTACCCGGCGCAGTGCGTCATGCTGCCGACGATCCCCTCCGGCCATCCCGGTGCCCCCCGCTCGCCGGGCAGCAGGGGCGCCGGCGGCACGCCGAGCCGGCCCAGCGCCTCGCGGGCGCAGGCCCGTACGCCGGCGAACTCCCGGCGGCGTTTGGCCACCGCCCTCGCCACCACCGCCTCCTCCTCGGGGAAGAGCGGCGGCAGGTCCTCCTCCGAGGCCTCGCCGAACAGTTCCGCGGACTCCACGTCGGCGGGCAGCAACTCCTTGAGCACCCGCACATTGTGGCCCGTGCCGGGCGCCGGGTAAACGGTGCCCGGCACGGGCCGGTGTGCGCGGGCGCTCGGCGGGCCCGGACGCTGGGCAGGCGCGCGTACCCGCCGTCGGCCGCCGACAATGCGGCGTGCGTACCGCTCTCCACGATCCGGTCCGCGCCCCCGGTCGTGGTGATGAACGGGGGACGGATCGAGCCGCTCCTCCGGACCGGTTCCGGCAAGCGGTTGCCGCGGGGCGGACGGGGCGCAGGGAGGGGGCACCGG
>NZ_VKHS01001045.1 GCF_014141525.1 Streptomyces calidiresistens | reverse complement strand
CTCCCCGGCCTCTTCGTCGCCTTCCGTCATGGTGTCGAGGGTGGCACGGTCGCGGAGCGCCCGTGCCACCCTCGACACCATGACGGAAGGCGACGAAGAGGCCGGGGAGAGGGACGGGCAGGGGGAACGGATCGAGCGGGAGGTCGCCGGCCGGCGGGTCGCGGCCACCCATCCGGACCGGGTGATCCACCCGGCGACGGGTACCACCAAGCGGGACCTGTGGGCGTACCACGAGGCCGTGGCCGAGGCCGTCCTGCCGCACCTGCGGGATCGGCCGGTGAGTTTCCTGCGCTATCCGCGCGGGGCGGAGGAGCCGACGTTCTTCTCCAAGAACGTCCCGCCGGGGACACCGGAGTGGGTGGGGACCTGTGGGGTGCCGCGCCGGGACGGGCCGGACGTCCCGCAGGTGGTGATCGGGGATCTCCCGACGCTGTTGTGGGCGGCGAACCTGGTGACGGAGTTCCACGTGCCCCAGTGGCGGTGTCCGGCGCCCGGCATGGCGGATCGCCTGGTGCTGGACCTGGACCCGGGCGCGCCGGCGGGGATCGGAGAGTGCTGCGCGGTGGCCGTTCGGCTGTGCGAACGGTTGGCGGCGGACGGGCTGACGGCCTGCGCCAAGACCTCCGGGTCCAAGGGCCTGCACCTGCTGGCCGCGCTCCGCCCCACCCCCGCGGAGGAGGTCACGCGGTACGCCCGACGTCTGGCGGAGGAGGTGGCCGTGGAGTCCCCGGAGTCGGTGGTGACCACGATGGAGCGTTCCCTGCGCCGGGGGCGGGTGTTCATCGACTGGAGTCAGAACGCCGCGGCGAAGACCACCGCCGCGCCCTACACCCCGCGGGCCCGACCGGAGCCGACGGTCTCCACCCCGCTGACGTCGGAGGAGCTGGCGGAGGGACGGCTGCGGCCGGAACGTCTGCGGTTCACCATCGCGGATGTCCCGGACAGGCTGGAGCGGCTGGGGGACCCGGCGGCGGTGCTGCTGGATCCGGCACGGGCGGCGTCCCCGCCGTCCGGGCGCCGGTAGGGACGCCGGGTGCCGCCGGGCCGACGGGGTCGGCCCGGCGGTTCAGGGACCGGTGACCGGTGGTGGCGGGGTGGGAACCCGCGCGGCGTCGGCGGGGGGACGGCTCGCCAGCGCCGCGACGGAGAGGGCTCCCCAGGCGACCGAGACCGCGACGGCGCCGATGCGATGGCGCCGCTCGGGAAGGGTCGCGGCGAGGAGGACGGCGTCGCCGAAGTCGGAGGCGATGCGCAGGGCCGTCGCGGCCTTGAGGGCACTGCGGTTGGGGGCCAGCGCCATGGCGAGTCCGTTGGCCGCGTCGCGCCAGGCGAGGGGCCGCAGGGAGGTCGCGGTCTCGGGGGCGACCTGCCCGATGCGGTCGACCAGCCCGGAGGGACGGGCGAGCAGTTCGGGTCGGACCGCGACCGCGAGGCCGTAGGCCGCCGTGGCCGCTCCGATGAGCCGAAGATAACTCTCTCTCATGGGCCCGAGCCTAGAGCCCCGGGAGCCGTTTGCCGGGCAACGGCCCGCGCTCCGGGGGGCGGAGGGCGGTATCGGGGAGGAGTTCCCCCGAAAGGGCC
>NZ_VKHS01001044.1 GCF_014141525.1 Streptomyces calidiresistens | reverse complement strand
CACCCCCTTCCCCGCCGTGATCTGCGTGTCCGTCAACGACGCGATCGTGCACGGCATCCCCGGCCGGACCCCCCTGCGGCGGGGCGACCTGGTGAGCGTGGACTGCGGCGCCGTCCTGGACGGCTGGACCGGCGACGCCGCGGTCAGCTTCACCGTGGGCCCCGGCCGCCCCGGAGACCGCCGCCTGGTGGAGGCCGGCGAACGGGCCCTGGCGGCGGGCATCGCGGCGGCGGTGCCGGGGGCCCGCGTCGGCGACATCGCCCACGCCATCGGGCGGACCGGGCGGGAGGCCGGCTACGGCATCCCCGACGGCTTCGGCGGCCACGGCATCGGCCGACGGATGCACGAGGCCCCGGACGTCCCCAACGAGGGGCGCCCCGGCCGGGGCATGCGGCTGCGCCACGGCATGGTCCTGGCCATCGAACCGATGCTGCTGGCCGGCGGGCGCGACGACTTCCGCCACGACCCGGACGGCTGGACCCTGCGCACCACCGACGGCAGCCGCGCCACCCACAGCGAGCACACCGTGGCGATCACCGACTCCGGTCCCCGGGTGCTCACCCTGCCGTGAGCACCCGGGGTGCCGGGGCGCGCCCCGCCCTCCGGGTCACCCCTCCCGTTCGGCGGCGATCCGCCGGGCCATCAGGGTGGTCAACTCGTAGGCGGTGTGCGAGGCGGCGACGGTCGTCAGCTCCGCGTGGTCGTAGGCAGGCGCCACCTCGACCAGGTCGGCCGAGATCAGCCGCAACCCGGCCAGGCCGCGCAGGATCTCCAGCAGCTCACGGGAGGTCAGGCCGCCCGCCTCGGGGGTGCCGGTGCCCGGCGCGTGGGCGGGGTCCAGCACGTCGATGTCGATCGAGACGTACAGCGGGCGGTCGCCGATGCGCTCGCGCAACTGCTGCACCACCTCGTCCACGCCCCGGCGCATCACGTCGGCCGAGGTGACGATGCCGAAGCCCATCCGGGCGTCCTCGTCGAGGTCGCGGCGGTCGTACAGCGGGCCGCGGATCCCGACGTGGGAGAGGGCCGAGGTGTCGAGGATCCCCTCCTCCACCGCCCGCCGGAAGGGGGTGCCGTGGGTGTAGGCGGCGCCGAAGTAGGTGTCCCAGGTGTCGAGGTGGGCGTCGAAGTGCAGCAGGGCCACCGGGCCGTGGCGGCGGGCGGCGGCCCGCAACAGCGGCAGGGCGATGGTGTGGTCCCCGCCCAGGGTCATCAGACGGGTGCCGTCGGCCATCAGATCGTCGGCCGCGGCCTCGATCGTCTCCACCGCCTCCTCGATGCGGAAGGGGTTGGCCGCGATGTCCCCGGCGTCGGCGACCTGCGTCAGGGCGAAGGGCGAGGCGTCCTGCGCCGGGTTGTAGGGGCGCAGGAGGCGGGAGGCCTCGCGGATGGCGTTGCCGCCGAAGCGGGCGCCGGGCCGGTAGGAGACGCCGCTGTCGAAGGGGACTCCGACCACGGCGATGTCGGCGGTCCCGACCTCGTCGAGACGCGGCAACCGCGCGAAGGTCGCCGGGCCCGCGTAGCGGGGCACCCGGGAGGAGTCGACGGGGCCGCGCGGGCCGCTCCCGCCGGTGGGGGCGTCGGG
>NZ_VKHS01001043.1 GCF_014141525.1 Streptomyces calidiresistens | reverse complement strand
GCACCCGACCCCGCCCGGCGCCCCTCCCCGCACCGGCCCGTGATCACGGCCCGGGTAGGGTGCGGGGACATGGCACGGATCGTGGTGGTGGGCGCCGGTATCGGCGCGATGGCGGCAGCCGCCCGACTCGCGGTGGCGGGTCACGGGGTGACGGTGGTGGAACGCGGGGACACCCACGGCGGGGCGGTGGGCCGCCGTGTCCGGGACGGCTTCTCCTTCGACACCGGCCCGGGTCTGCTGTACCTGCCCGCCGTCTGGCGGGACCTCTTCCTGAAAACCGGCAAACGCCCTCTGGAGGAGTGCGTCGAACTGGTTCGGCCCGCCGACCCCGTGGTGGAGCACCGCCTGCCGGACGGGACCCGACTCCGGCTGCCCGGTCTCTCCCGCGGCGCGACGATCCGGGCGGTGCGCGAGGCGCTCGGCGGGGACACCGCCGAGCGGTGGACCGCCGTGCTGGGACGGGCCCGGGAGGCGTGGGAGGTCTCCCGCCGCCCGATGATGGAGGAGCCGTTGACGGCCCGCACCGACCCCGCCCCCTTCCGGCACGACCCCTACCCGGCGGTGCCGCACCGCCGGGGGCTGTTCCGTCGCCCCGCCCCGGCGGACGACCTGCTGACCACGGCGACCCGGGAGCTGGGCGACCCGCGGGCGGTGGCGGTGCTGACCTCCGGTCTGTGGGACTGGGGGGTGAACCCGGCGGACGCCCCGGCCGGCGCGCTGGCGCTGCCCTACGTGGAGCAGACCTTCGGCACCTGGTATCCGCTCGGGGGGACGCGGGCCCTCGCCGACGCCCTGTACGCCCGGTGCCTCGAGCGCCGGGTGGATTTCCGGTTCGGGGTCGAGGCGGTCGCCGTCGCCGAGGAGAACGGGCGGGCCTCCGGGGTGGAGGCGGCGGACGGCACGGTGCTGCCGGCCGATCACGTGGTGCTGGGCGGTTGGTCGCCGTCCCCGGGGAGCCGGGGCGGCGTCGCGGACCCCCTGCGCGAGCCACCGGGAAACGCGGCCCGGGCGTGGAGTCGGGCGACGCTCCTGCTGGCCCTGCGCGGTCGGCGCCCGGCGGGTACCCCCCACCGCACGGTGGTGCACGGGGCGACGGCGGCCGAGCCGCCGGTGACGGTGCTGCAACCGGACGACCCCTCGCTGTGGCCGACCGGGGAACACGCGACCGCCGTGGTCACCGTCCCGGTACCGGTTGGTTCCGGGGGCGCGCTGCCGGCGGGAACCGCGGAGCGGCTGGAGGCGGCGGCGGACGCGGTGGTGCCGGACCTGGCGGACCGGGAACTGTGGCGGGAACTGCGCACGCCCGCGGAGATCGAACGGGACACCGGGGCGCCCGGCGGCGCGATTCCCGGCCCCGCCCTGGGCGGCGGGGTCACCGGACGCGCGGCGGCGCCCAACCCGGGTCCGCTGCCCGGCACCCACCGGGTGGGGGCCCTGGCCCACCCGGGCGGGGGGCTCCCGCACGCCGGGATGACCGGTGCCCTGGTGGCGGGACTGATCGTGGAGGGACCCGACTGGCGCGGCTCGTACTGAGCCCCCGTCCCGCGGGCCCGACGGACCGCGGGGACGCCGGTGGGACGGCGAGGGGGCC
>NZ_VKHS01001042.1 GCF_014141525.1 Streptomyces calidiresistens | reverse complement strand
CGCCCCGGAAACCCCGGAGGCGGCAGGGGATCCCGCGTTGCCGCCGGCGGAACCGCAACGCATCACCATCCCGGAGATCGGGGTGGACGCCCCCTTCGTGCCGCTGGCCATCGGGGAGACCGGTGAACTCGACCCGCCCCCGCACGACGACAAGAATCTCGTGGGATGGTTCGAGGACGGGGTCACGCCGGGGGAGCGCGGGGCCTCCATCGTGGTCGGCCATGTGGACACCCGAACCGGACCCGCCGTGTTCGTCCACCTCAACGCCCTGCGCCCCGGGAGCACGGTGGACATCCACCGGAAGGACGGAACCGTCGCCACCTTCGAGGTCTACGCCGTGGAAACCTTCTCCAAGGCCGACTTTCCCGACGAGCGGGTCTACCGCGACACCCCCTCCGCGCAGCTGCGATTGATCACCTGCGCCGGCACCTACGATCGCGCCACCCGGAACTACGAGGACAACCTGGTGGTCTTCGCCCGCCTGGACTCCACCCGGGACACCTGACGCCCGCTCCGGGTGGTGGGCCCCACGGATCCGACCGGGTCGCCGCCCCGGGTTGTCCATCCCGGAGGGAACGGCACCCCGGGGCGGGAGAGGGGCGATAACGTGCCGGGGAAATCCGGCGCGTTTTCGTTGTATCCGGAGAGCGGCCCGGTCTCCCCGTGTGGCAGGGGCGGTGCGTGGTGACGCGTCGCCGAGCCCACCGGATACGCCCGAAGGGAAGTCAGGAATGAAGCACGAGCCCGAACGGGGGCCCGACCACTCACTGGTGGTCGCGGCCCGGGACGGTGACCGGCGGGCGCTGGAGAGTCTGTTGTCGCAGTCGCTCCCGCTCGTCCACACCATCGTGGGTCGGGCCCTGGACGGTCACGGGGACGTCGAGGACGTGGTGCAGGACATCATGCTGCGCGTGGTGCGCGGTCTGGGCCGGCTGGAACGGGCCGAATCGTACCGATCCTGGATGGTGGCCATCACGGTGCGCCGGATACGGGATCAAATCCGCGAACGGCAGCACTCCCGCCGCACCATCGAGGCGATGCCCGCCGCCGAATCCCTCGCCGACGTGACGGACTTCGCCTCTCTGACGATCCTGCGGCTCCACCTCACCGATCAGCGTCGTGAGGTGGTCGAGGCCACCCGGTGGCTGGACGACGACGATCGCGAGTTGCTCTCCCTGTGGTGGCTGGAGGAGTGCGGGCGTCTCGCGCGATCCGAACTGGCCGAGGCGCTCGGTGTCTCCGAGCGCCACGCCGCCGTACGGGTGGGTCGCCTGCGCGAGCGCCTCGACACCGGTCGGGACATCGTCCGCGCCCTCGGGACACGACCTCCCTGCCGGGACCTGACGGGGATCACCCGCGAGTGGGACGGGACACCGGGGTCACTGTGGCGCAAGCGGATCGCCCGTCACCTGCGGGCGTGCGAACGCTGCGGCAACCACGGCGACCTCCCCGTGCCCACCCACCGTCTGTTGCACGGTCTTCCCCTCGTGGCCCCGCCCGCCGCGCTGTATCGGGCCCTTGGGGAACTCGTCCGCGGTGTTCCCCCCACCGGGGCGGCACCGGACGGGGCCCCGACGGTCCCTCCCGCGAGTCC
>NZ_VKHS01001041.1 GCF_014141525.1 Streptomyces calidiresistens | reverse complement strand
GCCCCCGAAGACGACGATCACGGTGAGCGCCCCCGCGCCGGCCCCCTGGGTGAAGCCGATGATGTCGGGGCTGCCCAGCGGGTTGCGGGAGACCGTCTGGAAGACCGCCCCGGCCAGGCCGAGCGCCGCCCCGACCAGCAGGGCCAGCAGGGCGCGGGGCAGGCGGAGTTCGTGGATGACGAATCGCTGGCCCGGCGTGCCGCCCCCGGTGAGGACGGCGATCACCTCGGCCGGGGTCAGCGGGTAGTCGCCGGTACCGACCAGGACGACCGCCGTTCCGAGGGCGGCGAGGACGAGCAGGGGCAGCACCAGGGCACCGCGCGGGTGCACCCGCAGCGACAGGCCCCCCGGGGCGCGCAGCACCACGCCCCGGGAGCGCACGCCGGGGGCCGGGGCGTCGGGGACCCCCTCGGGGCGGTCGGTTCCCGGACGGGCGAGGTCGGGGATCGTGCTCACAGCTGGGCCATCCTCCGACGACGCACGAGATGGATGAAGACGGGGCCGCCGATCAGGGCGGTCACGATGCCCACCTGGAGTTCCCCCGGTCGGGCGAGCAGGCGCCCCAGGATGTCGGCGGACAGCAGCAGCACCGGCGCCAGGACCGCCGAGTAGGGCAGGATCCAGCGCAGGTCGGGCCCGGTGAGGGAGCGCACCAGGTGCGGGATCATCAGGCCGACGAAGACGATCGGCCCGCAGGCCGCGGTGGCCGCCCCGCACAGCAGGGTGATCACGAGCATCGCCCCGAGCCGGGTGGCGGTCGGACGGGAGCCCAGGGCCCGGGCGGTGTCCTCCCCGAGCGCCAGGGCGTTGAGGGGGCGGGCCAGGAGCAGGGCGATCAGACACCCCACCCCGATGAAGGGCAGGATCTGCCAGAACGTCTCCATCCGGGCGGAGGCCAGCGAGCCGACGGTCCAGAACCGCATCCGGTCCAGCGCGGCGGTGTCCAGCAGCACCACGGCGTTGACGTAGCCGTACAGCGCCGCGGTGATCGCCGTACCGGCGAGGGCCAGGCGCACGGGAGTGGCGGCCCGGTTGCCGCCCAGCGCGTAGACCATCACCGAGACGGCCGCGGCGCCGAGGAAGGCGAACCAGATCCATCCCGTGATCGAGGTCACCCCGAGGAAGGAGATGGCCGAGACCACGGCGGCCGAGGCACCGGCGTTGACCCCCAGGATGCCGGGTTCGGCCAGGGGGTTGCGGGTGAGCGCCTGCATCACCGCGCCCGCCAGTCCGAGAGCGGCTCCCACCAGCAGGCCGAGCAGGGTGCGGGGCACCCGCATCCCCACCACGATGCCGGCGATGTCGCCCGTGCCGTCCCCGACCACGGTCCCCTCCCCCGTGCCGGGGTCCCCGGACACCCCGGGGGGCACCGCGGCGGAGCCGGCGCCTCCCGTCAGGGCGTCCCAGACCTGGTCCAGGGGGATGGCCCGGGCCCCGAGGGCCACACTGGCTGCGGCCACGACCCCGAGCAGCAGCACGGAGAGCAGCAGTCCCGTGAGGCGACCGCCGACACGGCCGGAACGGGCCGGCGAACCGCCGGGAGGCGCGGGGCCACGGTCCGGGCCGGGGGGCGCGGCGGTGACCCCGTGGGGACG
>NZ_VKHS01001040.1 GCF_014141525.1 Streptomyces calidiresistens | reverse complement strand
CTCCCGGCGGGCCCTGTCGGGTCCTGCCGGGTCCGGACATCCACCCCCTTCACGTACACCTGTTGGTGCAATCGGTTGTCATCAATCGCGAGGGCCGGATCCCACGAACTCCCATTGCACTGCCGCGCGTATTGACACTGTACAGACAAGCCACGACGCTGTTTCCGTCATGTAACGGCAATCGGTTGCAGGACGGAGCCGCATGTCCGGGGACCGCACGCCCCTGCCCCGGGAGCGCTCCCCCGCCGGGAGGAGGGAGTCCGCATGCCACCGCACCACGCCGCGCATCCGAGCGGACGGTCCGCCTCCCCCCGGAGCACCCGGAGGCCGTTCGGCGCGCACCCCCACACCCCGGACCGGTCGACCACCGAGCAGGCGACGGAATGCCGGCCCCCACGGGCCACCCGTACCACCGCGTCGCAGGGCGCGAAGCCCGATCCGGGTCAACACGAGAGAAGGCAAGGATGAAACGTTCGATAGCGGTACGGCTCGGCGCCGTACTGGCCACCGCGGCCATCGCGGCCGGCACCGGCGTGGTCCTGTCGACGCCCGAGGCCACCGCCGCGACCGGGACGGCCGGCGGATACGCCTCCCAGAACGGCGGGACCACCGGTGGCGCCGGGGGTCAGGTCGTGCGGGCCACCACGGGAACCGCGATCCACGCCGCCCTGTGCAACCGGGCCAGCAGCAGCACCCCGATCATCATCGAGGTCCAGGGGACCATCAACCACGGCAACACCAGCAAGGTGTCGGGCAACAGCTGCAACACCGCGGACGACGTGATCGAGCTGAAGCAGATCAGCAACGTCACCCTGGTCGGGGTGGGCAGCGGGGCCGTCTTCGACCAGCTGGGCATCCACGTCCGTGAGGCCAGCAACATCATCATTCAGAACGTCACGGTGCGGAACGTCAAGAAGTCGGGCTCCCCCACCTCCAACGGTGGCGACGCCATCGGCATGGAGAACAACGTCCGCAACGTCTGGGTCGACCACGTGACCCTGGAGGCCTCGGGCGGTGAGTCCGAGGGCTTCGACGGCCTGTTCGACCTGAAGAACAACACCCAGTACGTGACGCTGTCCTACAGCATCCTGCGCAACTCCGGTCGCGGCGGCCTCGTCGGCTCCAGCGAGAGCGACCGCTCCAACAGCTTCATCACCTACCACCACAACCGGTTCGAGAACCTGGACTCCCGCGCCCCCCTGATGCGCGGCGGGGTGGCCCACATCTACAACAACCACTACGTGAACATCCGGGAGTCGGGCATCAACTCCCGCGCCGGGGCCCGGGTGCGGGTGGACAACAACTACTTCCAGACCTCCAAGGACGTCCTGGGCACCTTCTACACCAGCGAGGCCGGTACCTGGCACACCAACGGGAACATCCTCGACAGGGTGACCTGGTCATCGCCCGGCAGCCAGAACAACCCCGCCGGGCCCGCCATGCAGTCCACCACCAGCGTGAGCATCCCCTACTCCCACCGGCTGGACGGCGCCAACTGCGTGCCGGACCTCGTCAACCGGCTGGCGGGCGCCAACAAGGGGGTGCAGTTCTCGAACGGCAACTGCTCGCCGACCAACCCCCCGCCCACCAACCCGC
>NZ_VKHS01000104.1 GCF_014141525.1 Streptomyces calidiresistens | reverse complement strand
CCCCCGTTCCGCCCCCCGCCGGGAAACCCCTCCGGACCGCGGCGGACGCTCCCGCCGGCATCCGGGACCCGACCGTCCCGAGCCCTCGGACGCCGCCCTGACCGGCGCCGTCGCCCTCCTCACCGCGGTTCTCGCCCTGCTGTCCCGGGACGGCGCGGCCCCCGACGCCACCGGGTGGCTGCTGTTGGCCGGCGCGACCCTGCCCCTGGTGTGGCGGCGGCGCCACCCGTTGACCGTCCTGACGGCCGTGGTGCTCTGTGTGGGGCCCTACCACGCGCTCGGGTACAGCCACCCCGCCGCCGTGCCCGCCTCCGTGGTCGCGGTCTACACCCTCGCCGTCAGCGGCCCCCGGATCCGCACCGTGCTGGCCGGGGCCGGGGTGGTGCTGCTCGGGCCGGCGATCATGGCCGCGGTGGACGCCCACACCGGTGTCGAGATGCTGCGGGTCGCCGGATGGGTGCTGGTCGTCCTGGTCTTCGGGGAGGCGGTGCGCATCCACCGCGACTTCGTGGACGCCGTCCGCGAGCGGGCCGAGCGGGCCGAGCGCACCCGGGAGGAGGAGGCCGCCCGCCGGGTCGCCGAGGAACGCGTGCGCATCGCCCGGGACCTGCACGACCTGCTGGCACACGGCATCACCCTGATCGGGGTGCAGACCGCCGTCGCCTCCCACATGCTGCGCAACGACCCCGACCGGCTGGACCGGGAGGCGCTGGCGCGTTCCCTGGAGGGCATCGCCGACACCTGTCGGGACGCCCGGGTCGAGCTGCGCCGGACCCTGCGGGTGCTGCGGTCCGACGGCGAGCCGGACGGCACCGCGGAGGGACCGGACGAGGAGCTGCCCTCCGGCCCCCTGCCGGACCTGGCGGGCATCACCGACCTGGCCCGTTCCGCCCGGGCCGGCGGGGCGGTCGTCGAGCTGGAACCCGCCGACCCCGCCGCCGGCGGCCCGCTGCCGGCGGTGCTCGCCGCCGCGGCCCACCGGATCGTCCAGGAATCCCTGACCAACGCCGTCCGGCACGCCGGGCCGCGGGTCCGGGTGCGGGTGTGTCTGGACCGGACCGACGACGCGCTGCGGATCACCACCACCGACGACGGGGGCGCCCGGCCCGGGGAGCGGGGCCCGGGGGAGGGCACCGGCGGCCGGGACCCCGCCGTGCCGGGCTTCGGCATCGCCGGTATGCGCGAGCGGGCCCGCAGCGTGGGCGGCACGCTGGAGGCCGGCCCCCGTCCCGACGCCCCCGGCTTCGTGGTGAGGGCGGTCCTGCCGCTGCGCCCACCGGCGGCGGAACCGGGGGCGGGGGAGACGGTGCCCGCCGCCGGGAACCCGGCCGCACTAGGCTGACGACATGACGACGGCAGGGACGGACACCGCCGCCGGGGCCGCCCCCGGCGGTGCGTCGGGAGCGGCCCCGATCCGGGTGCTGCTGGCCGACGACCAGACGCTGGTCCGCGCCGCCTTCGCCATGCTCGTCGAGTCCGCCCCCGACATGGAGGTGGTCGGCCAGGCCGCGACGGGCCGCGAGGCGGTGGCCCTGGCCCGCTCCGCCCGGGCCGATCTGGTGGTGATGGACATCCGGATGCCCGACCTCGACGGGATCGCCGCCACCCGCCTGATCGCCGCGGACGAGGACCTGGCGGGCGTGCGGGTCCTGGTGCTCACGACCTACGAGACCGACGAGAACGTGATCGAGGCGCTGCGGGCCGGTGCCTCCGGCTTCCTGGTCAAGGACACCCGGCCCGCCGAGCTGCTGACCGCGATCCGCACCGTCGCCGCCGGTGAGGCGCTGCTGTCCCCCGGGCCGACCGCCCGGCTCGTCGCCCGCCTGCTGCGCACGCCCGCCCCGCCGCCGAACGGCGCCGGCGATCCGGTGGGCGCCGTCGTGCGGGCCCGGCTCACCGACCGCGAACGACAGGTGTTGGCGCTGGTGGGACGCGGCCTGAACAACGCCGAGATCGCCGAGGTCCTCTCGCTCTCCCCGCTGACGGTGAAGACGCACGTCAGCCGGGTCATGAACAAGCTCCCGGTCCGCGACCGGGCCCAGCTGGTGATCGCCGCCTACGAGTCGGGGCTGGTGGTCCCCGGCGGGAGCGGCGCGGGGAACCCGGGGCACCCGGGCCGGGGCGCGCCGCGAGGGAATCCCGGGGGAGAATCGGTTCATGACCCTCTTCCGTGACGACGGCGTGGTGCTGCGCACGCAGAAGCTGGGCGAGGCGGACCGGATCATCACCCTGCTGACCCGGCAGCACGGCCGGGTCCGCGCGGTCGCCCGGGGGGTACGGCGCACCAAATCGAAGTTCGGCGCCCGTTTGGAGCCCTTCTCCCACGTGGACGTGCAGTTCTTCGCGCGTGGTTCGGAGCTGGTCGGACGGGGCCTGCCGATGTGCACCCAGGTGGAGAGCATCGCCGCGCACGGGCGGCCGATCGTGGAGGACTACGCGCGCTACACCGCCGGCACGGCGATGCTGGAGACGGCCGAGCGGTTCACCGACCACGAGGGCGAGCCGAACGTCCAGCAGTACCTGCTGCTCGTCGGGGGCCTGCGGACCCTGGCCGCCGGGGAGCACGCGCCGGGCCTGGTGCTGGACGCCTTCCTGCTGCGCTCCCTGGCGTGCGGTGGTTACGCCCCCAGTTTCGACGCCTGCGCCCGCTGCGGGATGCCCGGTCCCCACCGGTTCTTCTCCGTCGCCGCGGGCGGCTCGGTGTGCGCGGACTGCCGGGTGCCGGGGAGCGTGGTGCCCTCACCGGGCGCGCTGCGGCTGCTGGGCGCGCTGCTGTCCGGGGACTGGGCCGTCGCCGACGCCGCCGAGCCCCGCCACGTGCGCGAGGGCAGCGGCCTGGTCTCCGCCTACCTGCACTGGCATCTGGAACGGGGGCTGCGCTCCCTGCGCTTCGTCGACCGCGCCGACCCGACCGCCCGGCCGGCGGGGGCCCCGCCGCCCCCGGTGCGACCGGCGGCCCCCTCCGGCTGATCGCGCGGGGCCGCCCCCGACCGGCCACGGGAACGGGTGGGCTACGCTCGCCCCGACGTCCGAACGACCCCACGGAGTGACCCCATGGCCCGCCGCGGAACATCCTCCCGGCCGCGTCGCGAGTACCGCGCCCCCGACCCGCACCCCTCCGGGGCACGGCCCCCGGCGCTGCCCGACGAGCTGATCCCCGGTCACGTGGCGATCGTCATGGACGGCAACGGGCGGTGGGCCAAGGAGCGCGGCCTGGCCCGCACCGAGGGGCACCGGCGGGGGGAGGCCGTCGTCCTCGACGTGGTCAAGGGCTGCCTGGAGCTGGGCGTGCGCAACCTCTCGCTGTACGCCTTCTCCACCGAGAACTGGAAGCGCTCGCCCGACGAGGTGCGGTTCCTCATGGGCTTCAACCGGGACGTCATCGACCGCCGGACCGAGGAACTGGACGCGATGGGCGTGCGGATCCGGTGGGCCGGCCGCGAGCCCCGGCTGTGGAAGTCGGTGGTCCGCAAGCTCCAGGACGCCGAGGAGCGCACCCGCGACAACGACGCCATGACGCTGTACATGTGCGTGAACTACGGCGGGCGCGCCGAGATCGCCGACGCCGCCGCCCGGCTGGCCGCCGACGCGCGCGACGGACGGCTGGATCCCCGCAAGGTCACCGAGGAGACCCTGGCCCGGTACCTGTACTTCGCCGACATGCCGGACGTGGACCTGTTCATCCGACCCTCGGGCGAGCAGCGCACCTCCAACTATCTGCTCTGGCAGAGCGCCTACGCCGAGTTGGTCTTCCAGGACATCCTGTGGCCGGACTTCGACCGCCGGCACCTGTGGAACGCCTGCCTGGAGTACGCCTCCCGGGACCGCCGCTTCGGCGGTGCCCTGCCCAACGAGATCACCGCCCCCGACGGTGTCGCGGAGACCCCCGCCGGCTGAGTCCGCCCGGCGCCGGAGGGGTCAGCGGCGCACCAGGTAGCGCAGATGGGTCACGGTCGGCGAACCGATGACCCGGGTCTGTTCCAGCCGTATCCCCTCCGGCACCGGCCCGTCGAACAGGCGGGTGCCGCCGCCGAGCAGGATCGGCACCAGGTGCAGCTGCAGGTCGTCCACCAGCCCCGCGAGCAGGAAACGCCGGACGGTCAGCGCTCCGCCGGCCACCGCGATCTTGCCGTCCCCGGAGTGTCGGCGGGCCTCGGCCAGCGCCTCGGCGGGGCCGCCGGTGACGAACCGGAACAGGGTGCGTCCCCGGCGCAGCGGCTCGCGCGGCGTGCGGTCCAGGACCAGCACCGGGACGCGGAAGGGCGGCTCCTCCCCCCACGGGGCCCCGCCGTGGGCGAACATCCGCCCGCCCATGATCACCGCGCCGACGCCCTCGGCCCGCTCCGCGAGCACGTCCGCGTCCGGCCCGCCCCCACCGCCGGAGGCGGCGGACGGGTCCCGCCAGGAGTCCAGCCGGTGAACCCATTCGTGCAGGCGCTCCCCGCCCCGCCCCAGGGGGGCCGCGCGGGAGGGCCGGGGGCCGGTGACGTAGCCGTCCAGGGAGATCGACAGATCGGCCGTGACCAGGGTCATGACGCCCCACCTCCCGCATCCTCCGTCCCGGGGGCCCCGGGCGACACCTCCGCCGTACCCACCGGACGGTACCCGCGGGACGGCCGAACGACACGGGCGGGCCTGCGGTGGGTCATCGGAAAGGTACGGCAACGGCCCGTCGCCGTCCCCGGAATTCTCCGGATCCGACAACGGGCCGATGGACGCGCGGGGGCGTCGGGTCAGGCGCGCCCGCTCCGTGCCGCGGCGCAGTCACCGCAGGTGCCGAAGACCTCGACGGTGTGGCTCACGTCCACGAAGCCGTGCTCGACCGCGACGGCGTCGGCCCACCTCTCCACGGCGGGGCCCTCGACCTCGACCGCCTTCCCGCAGGTCCGGCACACCAGGTGGTGGTGGTGGTCGTCGGTGCTGCACCGGCGGTAGACCGCCTCGCCCTCGCGGGTGCGCAGCACGTCCACCTCCCCGGCGTCGGCCAGCGACTGCAACGTGCGGTAGACCGTGGTCAGCCCGACGGACTCGCCCCGGTGTTTGAGCATGTCGTGCAGCTCCTGGGCGCTGCGGAACTCGTCCACCTCGGCGAGTGCCGCGGACACCGCCGCGCGCTGTCGTGTGGACCGGCCGCGGACCGGCGGTCCTGCAGTCGCCACCATTGCCTCCCGAAATCGCCCCGGCTCCCGTGCTCGGCTGCCATTGTGCCAGGCTGCCGCGGGGATCACCGGGAGGGGACGGAGGAGCGGTCGGGATCGGCGGGGGCGGGCACCGTCGCGCGCTCCCCGACGGGGGTGCCCGGCGGGGGCACCGGCAGCTCCGCCCGGCGGGCCCGTCGCCGGGCGATCGGCCGGGTCAGCGCGGCGGCCAGGGCGAACAGCCCCAGCGCGATCAGCACGATCGTCGCCCCGGGCGGGACGTCGGCGTAGTAGGAGGCGACCGTGCCGGAGACCGAGACGAGGACCCCGAAACCGCACGCGGCGGCGAGCGTCCCGGCGTAGCTGCGGGTCGCCTGCTGGGCCGCCACCACCGGGATCACCATGAGCGCGCTGACCAGCAGCAGACCCACCACGCGCATGGCGACCGTCACGGTGGCCGCGGCGGTCACCGCGAGCAGCAGGTTCAGCGCCCGCACCGGCAGCCCCGTCACCCGGGCGAACTCCTCGTCCTGGCAGACCGAGAACAGTTGTCGGCGCAGGCCCAGCCCGACCAGCAGCACGAAGGCGGCGAGGATCACGATGGCGGTGATGTCGGAGGCCGAGACGGTGGTCACCGAGCCCCACAGGTAGCTGGTCAGGCCGGCCGTGGAACCGCCGGGGGCCAGATTGATGATCATCACACCGCCGGCCATGCCGCCGTAGAAGAGCATCGCCAGGGCGATGTCCCCGCGGGCCTTCCCCGACAGGCGCAGCAGCTCCATGCCGACCGCGCCGATCGCGGAGACCAGCACCGCCATCCACACCGGGCTGGTGTTGAACAGGAAGCCCAGGGCCACACCGGTCAGCGCCACGTGCCCGATGCCGTCGCCCATCAGGGCCTGTCGGCGCTGGACCAGGTAGATGCCGACCACCGGGGCGGTCACCCCGATCACCAGGGCGGCGATCAGGGCCCGCTGCATGAAGGCGTAGTTCAGGAACTCCAGCGCCAGCGCCTGCCCGTCGACCGGGGGGAGGGCCGCGCCGACCGGGGAGCCGGAGAGGGACGGGAGGGCGAAGGACATCACAGGATCCCGGAGTGCAGGCGCGGCTCGGCGGACGGCTCGGGGGCGTCCTCCGGATGACAGGCGTGGGTGTCGGGCAGGTGGTCGCCGTGCTCCACGATCCGCTCCACCCGCCCCCCGGAGAGGATCACGGCGCGGTCGATCAACGGCTCCATCGGCCCCAGTTCGTGCAGGACGAGCAGGACGGCGGCGCCGCGTCCGACCAGGGTCCGCACGGTCTCGGCGAGCACGTCCTGACTGGCCAGGTCCACCCCGGCCAGCGGCTCGTCCATGATCAGCAGGTCGGGGTCGTTGGTCAGTGCCCGGGCGATGAGCACCCGCTGGTGCTGGCCGCCGGAGAGGGTGGCCACCGGCTCCCGGGCCCGATCGGCGAGCCCCACGGTCTCCAGGGCCCGGTGCACCGCCTCGTGGTCGCCGCGCCGCAGCGGGAGCAGGCCGCGGCGGGCCAGCCGGCCCGCGGCGACGACCTCGCGCACCGTGGCGGGGACGCCGCCCGCGGCCGTCGAGCGCTGCGGCACGTACCCGACCCGCCGCCAGTCGCGGAAGCGGGACAGCGGGGTGCCGAACAGCTCCAGCCGTCCGGCGGTGATCGGCACCCGTCCCACCGCGGCCCGCACGGTGGTGGACTTGCCGGAGCCGTTGGCGCCGAGCAGGGCGACCACCTCCCCGGCGCGCACGACGAGGTCGATGCCGCGCAGCACCGGGTGACCGCCGAGTTCGGCGGTCACCCCCTCCAGGGATATGACGCTCTCCATGACAGCTCCGTGTGGTGGGCCGGGGGCCGCGCCGGGGCGGGTCGCCCCGGCGCGGGGGTGCCGGCTTGGATGTCAGTCCTCGGCGCCGAGGGCCTTGCGGAGGGATTCGAGGTTGGCGCGCATGACCTCGAAGTAGTCATCGCCCCGGGACCCCTCGGTGATTCCCTCCAGCGGGTCCAGCACGTCCGTCTCCAGGCCGAGGTCGTCGGCGAGGGTCCGCGCGGTGGCGTCGGAGGCCAGGGTCTCGAAGAAGACCGTGGTCACCCCTTCATCCTCCGCGATGTCGTGCAGGGCGCGCATCCGGGCGGCGCTGGGCTCGGACTCCGGGTCCAGACCGGCTATCGACTCCTCGCGCAGACCGTAGCGCTCGGCGAGGTAGCCGAACGCGGCGTGGGTGGTGATGAAGACGTCGGAGGTGCGGTTGGCCAGGCCCTCCTCGAACTCCCCGTCCAGGGCGCGCAGCTCGTCGGTGAGGTCCTCGGCGTTCCGGCGGTAGTCGGCGGCGTTGTCCGGGTCGGCGGCGGCGAGGGTCTCGGCCACGCCGTCGGCCACCTCGGCGTACTTGATCGGGTTCAGCCAGACGTGCGGGTCCTCGGAGCCGTGGGCGTGGCCGTGGTCGTCCCCGGCGCCGTGGCCGTGCTCCTCGTCCTCGCCGTCGTGGTCGTGGGTGCTGTGCTCGTTCCCGTGGCCGTGGTCGTCGTCCTCGTGGCCGTGGTCGTCGTCGTGGCCGTGGTCGTCGTCCTCGTGGCCGTGGTCGTCGTCGTGCCCGTGACCGTCGTCGTGGCTGTGGTCGCCCCGGTACTCGGAGAGTTCGGTGAACTCCCCGGCCTCGGCCACGTGCTCCACGCCGGACTGCGCGATGGCCTCGTCCACCGCCGGCTGCAGACCGGCCAGGTAGACGATCACGTCGGCCTCGGAGAGTTCGCCCACCTGCCGGGGCGAGAGCTCCAGGTCGTGCGGCTCCACCCCGGGCTCGGTGAGGGTGGAGACCGAGACGTGCTCCCCGCCGACGCGCTCGGCCAGGAACTCCATCGGGTAGAACGAGGCGACCACGTTCACGGTGTTCACGGTGCCCCCCGTGTCCCCGCTCCCGGCCCCGTCCTCCGCCGCGCCGTCGTCGGTGCCGCAGGCGGAGAGCGCGAGAACGGCGAGGGCGGTCGTGACGGCCGGGGCGGTGACGGCCGTGCGGCGGGAGCGGCGGGTTCTGTGAGCGGTCATGACGACCATTTTCAGATGAGATGGAAACCGTTGTCAATTTCCTCAACCGCATTGTGACCGGCGCCTCCTCGCGGCTTCCGCCGGTTCCTCCCGATCCCTCCCGACGGCGCTTTTCGGCCGGCCGGGCCGGGCCGGAAGGATCATGTCCGGGCCCCCGGACCCGATTTGCCGCCGCCCCCCGCACCGCCGGTAATCTGAGGCGATTCCTTGCCTCCATCGCCATCATGAAGAGAGCACCGTGGCAGCCGACAAGATCGAGACCATCGTCAGCCTCAGCAAGCGCCGTGGCTTCGTCTACCCGTGCAGCGAGATCTACGGCGGCCAGCGTGCCGCCTGGGACTACGGACCGCTGGGCGTCGAGCTGAAGGAGAACATCAAGCGCCAGTGGTGGCGCGCCATGGTCACCTCGCGGGACGACGTGGTCGGCATCGACTCCTCGGTCATCCTGGCCACCGAGGTGTGGGAGGCGTCCGGCCACGTGGCGACCTTCACCGATCCGCTCACCGAGTGCACCTCCTGTCACAAGCGCTTCCGCGCCGACCACCTGGAGGAGGCGTACGAGGAGAAGCACGGTCGTCCCCCGGCCGGCGGGCTCGCGGATCTGAGCTGCCCCCACTGCGGCAACAAGGGCACCTTCACCGAGCCCAAGGAGTTCTCCGGCCTGCTCTCCACCCACCTCGGGCCCACCCGCGACTCCGGTTCGGTGGCGTATCTGCGGCCGGAGACCGCGCAGGGCATCTTCACCAACTTCGCGCAGGTCCAGCAGACCTCCCGGAAGAAGCCGCCGTTCGGCATCGCCCAGATGGGCAAGTCCTTCCGCAACGAGATCACGCCGGGCAACTTCATCTTCCGGACCCGCGAGTTCGAGCAGATGGAGATGGAGTTCTTCGTCAAGCCGGGCGAGGACGAGGAGTGGCACGAGTACTGGATGGGGCAGCGCTGGGACTGGTACCGCGGCCTGGGCATGCAGGAGTCCAACATGCGGTGGTACGAGCACCCGAAGGAGAAGCTGTCCCACTACTCCAAGCGGACCGCGGACATCGAGTACCGCTTCAACTTCCAGGGCTCGGAGTTCGGTGAGCTGGAGGGTGTCGCGAACCGCACCGACTTCGACCTGAGCTCGCACTCCAAGGCCTCCGGCCAGGACCTGAGCTACTTCGACCAGGAGGCCGGCGAGCGCTGGACCCCCTACGTCATCGAGCCCGCGGCCGGTGTGGGGCGCGCGATGCTCGCCTTCATGCTCGACGCCTACGTCGAGGACGAGGCGCCCAACGCCAAGGGCAAGATGGAGAAGCGCGTCGTCATGCGCCTGGACCCGCGCCTGTCCCCGGTCAAGGTGGCGGTCCTCCCGCTGTCCCGCAATCCGCAGCTCTCCCCGAAGGCGCGCGGGCTGGCCGACGCCCTGCGCCGGCACTGGAACATCGAGTTCGACGACGCGGGCGCCATCGGTCGTCGGTACCGTCGTCAGGACGAGATCGGCACCCCGTACTGCGTCACCGTCGACTTCGACACCCTCGAGGACGACGCGGTGACGGTGCGCGAGCGCGACAGCATGAAGCAGGAGCGCGTCTCGCTGGACCGGATCGAGTCCTACCTGGCGGGTCGCCTCATCGGTTGCTGAGGGTCGCTCCCGCGACGCCCCGGCGCGAGCGGGGGCACCCCGTGCGGCCGGTCCCGGCCGGTCCGTCCGGGAGTCCCATCCGACGACCCGATGGTCGGGTGGTCGGATGGGGCGATGATCCGCCATCTCGACAGGTGCGTGAGCGGCTTCTCGTTTCATCGGATCAGGGCCTGTGACGGTTCGGTCACGACCTTGCCACAACGCCCGTCCCCGGGCCCCAACGGGCCTTTCGGGGGCGGGCGTTGTGCTTCACTGAGGCCCTCTTGACAACGGCGTCCCGAGCCGATATCGACCGACCCCGGGCGCCCCGAATCAGACAGGGGAGGACGGATGCTGACCACCGGCACCGTCACCGGAACCACCGAATCCGGGACCCGGCACTCCATGCGCATCGGACGCGGCTTCGGCGAGGTGCGCCGCCTCGAATGCGACAGCTGCGGCTGGAGCCGGGTGGCCCAGTACGACGTCCTCGGCAAGGCCGACCGCCACCTCGCCGACCACGGCGTGTGCACGGCCGGGGAGTGCAGCGACCCCGGACCGGAGACCGCCGCCCTCGACTCGGGCCCGCTCCCCTGGCTGCTGTGCGCGCTCGGGATGCTGACCCTCCTGGTCGTCGTGGTCGTGCGCTCCGTCACCGGCTGACCGCCCGGCCGGGGCCCGGGGGACATGCGGGACAATGGGGAACCGGAACATCCCGCCCCGGCCCCGGCCGGCCCCGCACCGAACCGTCGAGGACGACCGCCGCATGACCGCCCCCTCCGC
>NZ_VKHS01001039.1 GCF_014141525.1 Streptomyces calidiresistens | reverse complement strand
GTGTATAAGAGACAGGGTCCGGGGGGCGGAGGCGTCGGTCATCGCCCGCGTCCCGTGCCCCGGAAGAAGTCACCCGGGTTGATGTCACCCTCGGCGAACCGTCCCACCACGAAGCCGACGGCCCCGAGCGCGGCCACCAGGAGGAAGGCACCGAAGCCGCCGAAGTACCCGGCGAAGCCGAGCGCCATGCCGGCGATCATGCCGACCAGTGCCATGCCCATCGTTCACTCCGTTCGTTGGGGCGCGTGTCGGGGCGCTGGTTCGGTTGCCCGTCCGAACCGCCGGGGCCCGGGGGTCACTGGAGGGACGGGCGTCCGCTGTCGCCCCCGTCCTCGTCCTCGTCCTCCTCGTCGGGGAGCTTGACGTCGCCCACGGCGATGTTGACCTCGACGACCTCGAGGCCGGTCATCCGCTCCACGGAGGAGATGACGTTCTCGCGGACGTCATGCGTCACGTCGGAGATGGCGTAGCCGTACTCCACCACCAGGTCCAGGTCGAGGGCGGTCTGCACCTCACCCACCTCGGCCTTGACGCCGCGGGTGGCGGTGGAGCCCCCTCCGCCGCCGGGTACCCGGTCGCGAACCGCACCGAAGGTGCGGGCCAGCCCGCCGCCCATCGCGTGGACGCCCTGTACGTCCCGCGCCGCGATACCGGCGATCTTGGCGACCACCCCGTCGGCGATGGTGGTGCGGCCGCGGGTGGCGGGATCGCCCCCTCCACGCCGGGAGCCCGAGGTGCGGCTGCCCCGGGAGGTGTCGGTGTCGGTGTTCCGGTCGGTGCTCTTCTCGGTGCTGGTCTCGCTCATGGTGCCTCTCCTCGTGCCCGATCGGGATCGCGCCGAAGCGGCTCCCGTCGCGGGTCTGCGGGATCGATACGGTGGCCCCCAAAGGCTGCGGTGACCGCGGACCGTTCCCGTCGCTCGGACGAATACCGGCCCGGTGGCCACATTAGGCACAACCCGTGCCCCCGCGCCCCGACACACTCCGCCGCCCGGGTGAACCGCGTGGTCGGGAGGGGGGTCATACGGGATGCTGTACCCATTCGGGAGCCCTCTGCACGTGCTCCCGGGCCCGTGCCGCCCCGTCCGGGGCGACCGCACGGGGGACGACGAGCGAGGCGGGCGAGTTGCGGATGGGTGTTCGGGGACTGACGGAGACGGTGCGGGAGCAGGTGCGGATGGGCAGGCTCCTGCCTTTCGGCGACCCGGTTCCGGCCGGCACCGGATGGATCGCCGAGGGAGCCGTCCGCGAACTCCTGACCGGGGACGCCGACACCGTCCCCGGGGGGCGGTTGTCGCGGTTGCGGTTCTCCCCGGACACGACCGCCCCGCCCCTCGGTCGGGGGGAGCGTCCGGCGGCCGGTCTGACGACGGGAACGGTGCGGCTGGAGGCGGTGGTGTTGCTCTCCGGGGAGGAGCCCCTGCCCGATGCGGCGGACCGGGTGCGGTCCGCCCTGGCCGCCGGGGCCCGCGCGCTGTCCCTGCCGGTGACGATCGTGGACGTGCGGGTGGACGGCCTGTGGGCCCCCGGGGACCCGGAGCCGGCGGAGTCGGGGGGCCCGGCGGAGTCGGGGGGCCCGGCGGAATCGGGGAACGGG
>NZ_VKHS01001038.1 GCF_014141525.1 Streptomyces calidiresistens | reverse complement strand
CGTCGGGGGCGGGGGTGCGTGCCGGTGGTGTGTGCGCGGCGGGCAACAAGCGTGCAACAGCCCGCCGTCCCCCGTACCCCGACGGCCGGGGCCCGGGCCATGGTGGTGCGGATCCCCGCGTGGCCGCGCGGGGTGACGGCGGTCCCGCCGGGACCGCCCGGAGCGACCCGGAACGGCGAGCCGTCCGGGACGGAGGGGTGACGGGGATGACCACTTCCGGAACAGAGGGTCCGCATTCGGCACCGGCGGGCTTCGGACCGCCGCCGAACACACCACCCTCGCCGTTCGGGCCGCCTCCGGGCGGCTTCGGGCCGCCGATCGCGGGGGGCGGACCGTGGGGCCCGACGGCTCCCCCGCCGGGGCCGGTTCCCGGACCGGGCCCGGCGGGAGGCGTGCCGGAGGCGCGGCGGGCGCCGGCGCGGGAGAGGGGCGCCCACCTCGCGGGCGGGGTGCTGCTCCTGATGAGCGCGCTCCTCCTGCTCGGGCTGGGGGTCTCGGACTTCATGCGGTCCTCGGTGACGGCCCCGGAGACGGCCCGAGCACTGTGGCAGTACCAGATATGGCCGTTGCCGATGGCGCTGAACGTCCTGCAGTGGGCGGGGGCGCTCCTCGCCCTGCCCGTGGGCGTCCTGCTGATGGCCCGCCGGCGGGCGGCGAACGGGCCGGCGATCGTGCTCGCGGGGCTGCTCGGCTTCCTCTCCCTGCGCCTGGTGGCGGGGCCGCGCCTGGCGGAGGTGGGGGGCATCCACCCCGACCACCTCTCCGACACCGGGCGCCTCGTTCTGCACGCCCTGGTGTTCGTCCTCTGCCTCGCCGTGGTGGCGATCGCCGCCGGCAGGGCGCGTGCCGCGACGGCGGGCGGCAAGGGGTCGGCGGGCGGCGGATTCGACCCGTACGGGACCCGGGCGATTCCGGCGGCCCGGCGGTGGGCCGGCGTCCTCACCGCGCTCCCCGGACTAATCATGGTGGGGTGGACCCTGTACCTGCAGTTCAACCGTTACGGGGAGATCCCCGAGGTGGGCTGGGGAACCTTCCTGCGGGATCTGTTCGTGCCGGGTTACTTCCCGCTGAGCAGCGTGCTGAAGGCGGGCATGATGCTCGAGGAGTTCGTGGTCGCGGTCGTCCTGGTCGCCCTCGGGGCGGTGTTGCTCGCGGGGCGCGGCCGGGGTGCGCCCGGGGCGGTTCCCCCGGCCATGGCGCTGCTGGTCGTGAGCCTGGTGCCCGCGTTGGACCACCCGTTCCGGGACAACCGGACGTACGAGCGGCTCACGGAGACCACCGAGGGGGTGCTGTGGCTGGTGTCCCTGGCCGTGGTCCTGGTGTCGGCGCTCGTGGCGACGGTGCTCTCCCTGCGGGTGCTCGCCGACCCGGGACGGCGCGGCGCCGGGCGGGGCGGCCGGGGCGGGGACGCCGACGGGCCCGACGCGCCGGATTCCGGTGAGCGCGCCGAGGTCGCGCAGGACACCGGCGGTGGGTCCGGTGGGTCCGGCGGTTCCCCGGGAGGCGGCTCCTCCTCCGGTGGTGGCTGGGGCTTCTTCGGTGGCGGTGGCGGCTCCGGTGGGGACAGCGGCGGTGGCGGAGGAGACGGCGGTGGCGG
>NZ_VKHS01001037.1 GCF_014141525.1 Streptomyces calidiresistens | reverse complement strand
GACCGGGGGCGGCCCGGGCTCAGCGTGGGGTGAAGACGGTGCGGTGCCAGGGTTTGCGGGCGACGGCGGTGATGTCCTGCATGACGTGCTTGACGGTGGTGTACTCCTCGAAGGAGTAGATCGACATGTCCTTGCCGTAACCGGAGGCGTCCCGGCCCCCGTGCGGCATCTCGCTGATGATCGGGATGTGGTCGTTGACCCACACGCAACCGGCGCGCAGTTCCCGGGAGGCGCGGGCGGTGCGGTAGGTGTCACGGCTCCACACGGAGGCGGCCAGGCCGTAGGGGGTGTCGTTGGCCACGGCCAGGGCCTCGTCGTCGGTGTCGAAGGGCAACACCACCAGGACCGGGCCGAAAACCTCCCGCCGGACGATCTCCGCGTCCCGCGGCACGTCGGTGATCAGGGTCGGCGAGTAGTGGGCGCCGCCGGCCGGGGCGCCGGTCGGCACCCGGCCGCCGGTCACCACCCGGGCACCGGCGGCCCGGGCCCGCTCCACGAAGCCGGCGACCCGGTCGCGGTGGGAGGGGGAGATCAGGGGCCCGATGTCGGTGTCCGGGTCGAAGGGGTCCCCCGCCCGGACACCGGCCATCAGGTCGGCGACACCGGCCACGAAGTCGTCGAACACCGAGCGGTGCACGATCGCCCGGGTGGCGGCGGTGCAGTCCTGACCGCTGTTGATCAGGGAGGCGGCCACCGCGCCGTGCACCGCGGCCTCGGGGTCGGCGTCGTCGAACACGACGAAGGGTGCTTTGCCGCCCAACTCCAGGTGGGTCCGCTTCCCGGCCCCGGCGGCCAGCCCGGCGACCCGCCGGCCCACCTCGGTGGAGCCGGTGAAGGAGACCATCGCCACGTCGGGATGGGTGACCAGGTGTTCCCCGGCGACCGGGCCCTCACCGGGGACGACGTTGATCACGCCGGCCGGTATCCCGGCGTCCCGGGCCGCCTCGGCGAGCATCACCGAGGTCAGGGGGGTGTTCTCGGCGGGTTTGAGGACCACGGTGTTGCCTGCGGCCACGGCCGGGAGGATCTTCCAGACGGCCATCTGGAGGGGGTAGTTCCAGGGGGCGATCGATCCCACCACTCCCAGCGGCTCGCGCCGTACACCGGAGGTGTGGTCCGGGCTGTACTCGGCGACGGCCAGGCCGTCCAGTCGGCGGGCGGCCCCGGCGAAGAAGTCGACGTTGTCGATCGAGCCGGGCACGTCGAACTCGCGACTGAGCCGCTCGGGCTTGCCGCACTGCAGGGACTCCGCGAAGACGAGGTCGGGGGAGATCTCCTCCAGGCGGACCGCCAGGCGGCGCAGCGCCGCCGAGCGCCCGGCCGGGCCGGTCGCGGCCCACTCCGGTTGGGCCGCCCGGGCGGCGGCCACCGCGGCGTCCACCTCACCGGGGCCGCCCCCGGCGTAGCGCAGCACGACCTCCCCGACGGCGGGGTCGATCACCTCCTGCTCCCGGTCGCCGGTGCCGGTCACGGGCTCGCCCGCGATGAACGAGGCGCCCGCGGCGAAGCGCTCGGCGACGTCGAAACGGTGGTCCATCACGGCTCTCCCGGGGCACGGTGTCGGGGTGGGGTCGGAAAGGGGATCGGATGGGATCGGGG
>NZ_VKHS01001036.1 GCF_014141525.1 Streptomyces calidiresistens | reverse complement strand
CCCGGGGGCGGTCCCGGATGGTGGGGCGGGGCCCGTCCCCGGCACGATGGACGACATGAGTCAGCCGAACGGTCCGCGGGGGCCGGAGACGTCGGAGTCGGGCGCGGCGGCCGGGAACGGCGGTGCCGCCGGCCCGACGGGCGAGCCGGGTGCCGGGGGCACGGGCGCGCCGGCCGATGCCGCGGGCGCCCCGACGGGCGGCGGCACCGCCCCGGGCCCCGGCGCCGGCCTGTTCGACGGTGTGGATCGGCCCGGTGGGATGCGCGGCCGGGGGATGTACCGCAGCCGCCGGCACAAGGTGGTCGCCGGGGTGTGCGGGGGGTTGGGCCGTCACTTCGACGTGGATCCGGTGATCTTCCGGGTGCCGCTGGCGGTGCTGTCGCTGATCGGCGGGGTCGGCTTCGTCGCGTACGGCATCGCCTGGTTGGTGCTGCCCTACGAGGACGAGGAGGAGAACGAGGCCCGTCGGATGCTCACCGGTCGGGTGGAGGGAGCGGGGCTGACCGCGCTGCTGTTCGTGCTGGTGGGCCTGGGGTTGTTGCTGGCGTCGATGTCCACCCGCCTGCAGTTCTTCTCCGTGCTGGTGCTGGGGGCGATGGTGGCCGCCGCGCACTGGTCGCAGCAGCGGGGGCGGGTGCGCACGGCCGGTGCCGAGGGCGCGCCGGTGGACCCGGTGACGGCGCAGACGGTGGCGACGGCTCCGCCGGAGACGCAGCCGCCGCCCGCCCCGGCGGGTCCCTCGTGGTGGCGGACGCCGGTCCGGCCGTGCGCGGTGCCGCCGGGCGGTGGGGACTACCTGTGGGGGCCGAAGGACGCGCTCGGCACCCCGGCCGCCGCGGGGGCGGGCGGCGGCCGGGCGGGCGGTCGGGTGAACATGCGCAAGGCGACCGATCCGCCGGGGTCCGGCGGCGCGGTGCCGGTGCGGGAGCCCGCCACGGCGTCCGCCGGCCGGGGGGCGGCCTCCGGGTGGTCCTCGTACGCGGACCCGGCGACCGGCGGGTACTCCGGATACGGCGGGTACTCCGGGTACAGCGGGTACTCCGGCTACACGGGGTACGCCGGTGGGGGTTATCCGTTCACGCCGGTGTCCGGCGCGGACCGTCGCCCGGCGCGTCCCCGGGAGTTCTGGTTGGGCGGGCCGGTGCTGCTCGCCGCCATCACCGCCGCCGTGCTGGTGACGGGCGCGGTGTGGCACACGGTGGCGCTGGGGCCGGCCCTGACCTACGGGTTCGCCGCCGCGCTGGGGGTTTTCGGGATCGGCCTGGTGCTGGGGGCCTTCGTCGGGCGCATGGGGGCGGGCACCGTCATCGCGGCGTCGATGACGGCGGTCCTGCTGCTGGCGGCCTCGGTGGTGCCGCGCGGCATCGAGACCGAGTGGCGGGACGCCCACTGGTCGCCGGTCGCGGCGCAGGAGGTGGCGCCCTCGCACCGGGCGGGCACCGGGCGGGCGACCCTGGACCTGTCGGGGCTCGACCTCGCGGAGGGGGAGAACGTGGATACCTCGGTCGCGTTGGGAGCCGGGCGGCTGTTGGTGATCGTGCCGCACGACGCGGTGGTGCGACTGTCGGCGCGGGTGGGCGCGGGTGGGTACTACTACAC
>NZ_VKHS01001035.1 GCF_014141525.1 Streptomyces calidiresistens | reverse complement strand
CCCCGGCCGCCCCCTCCCGGGCGCACGAGGGCGACGCACCGGGCACCGCGAAGACCCCGAGCGCGGCGAAGGGGGCGTCCACCGGCGCGCCACCCGCCGTGCTGGACCGCTTCTTCCACATCTCCGACCGCGGTTCGACCCTCGGCCGGGAGATCCGCGGCGGCTTCGCCACCTTCTTCACGATGGCCTACATCCTCGTGCTGAACCCGATCATCCTGGGGGGCGCGCAGGACATCAACGGCAACCAGCTGGACTTCGGACAGCTGGTGACGGCCACGGCGCTGGTGGCGGCGGTGATGACGATCCTCATGGGCGTCACCGCCAACCTTCCCCTGGCGCTCGCCGCCGGGCTGGGGCTCAACGCGATGGTCGCCTACGGCCTGGCACCGTTGATGACCTGGCCGGAGGCGATGGGTCTGGTGGTGTTGGAGGGCATCCTCATCTGCGTGCTCGCCGCCACCGGTCTGCGGGAGGCGATCATGCACGCCATCCCCCTGCCGCTCAAGCAGGCGATCGGCGTGGGCATCGGCATGTTCATCGCCTTCATCGGCCTGGTCAACGCCGGCTTCGTCAGCCCGGGCGACGGCACCCCGGTGGAGCTGGGGTCCGGCGGCTCCCTGAGCGGCTGGCCGGTCCTGGTCTTCTGCCTCGGCCTGCTGCTGACCTTCGTGCTGCTGGCCCGGGGGGCCAAGGGCGCCATCCTCATCAGCATCGTCGCGATGACCGCGCTGGCGCTCGTCATCGAGCTGGTCGCGGACGGCGTCGAGTGGGGGCTGACCACCCCCGAGGTGCCCGACAGCCTGGTGGCCGCGCCGGACTTCGGCCTGGTGGGGGCGTTCTCGCTGTTCGGGGCCTTCGGCACGGTGGGTCTGATCACCGTGGTGCTGCTGGTCTTCACCCTCTTCCTGACCGACTTCTTCGACACCATGGGCACCGCCGTGGCGGTCACCTCCGAGGCGGGGCTGCTGGACGAGCGCGGTCGGGTGCCGAGGCTGGGGCGCCTGCTGTTCGTGGACGGCATCGCCACCGTCGCCGGTGGCGCGGCCTCGGTCTCCTCCAACACCTCCTACATCGAGTCGGCGGCGGGCGTGGGGGAGGGGGCCAGGACCGGTCTGGCCAACCTGGTGACCGGTGGCCTCTTCGCCCTGGCGCTGTTCTTCGCCCCGTTGGCGGCGATGGTGCCCTCGCAGGCGGCGGCCCCGGCGCTGGTGGCGGTCGGCTTTCTGATGATGGCCCAGGTGGGCCGCATCGACTGGGCGCGGTACGACATCGCGATCCCGGCCTTCGTCACCATCATCGTGATGCCCTTCACCTTCTCGATCACCAACGGTCTGGGCGCGGGTTTCGTGACCTTCGTGCTCCTGCGCGCGGTCGCCGGGCGGGCCCGTTCGGTGCACTGGCTGCTGTGGGTGGTGGCCGTCGCGTTCGTGGTGTACTTCGCCATCGATCCGGTGGAACAACTGCTCGGCCTGCGCTGAGCGATCCTCCCGGCTCCGCGTCCCGGTGCCCCGGCCCCGACCTCTTCCGGTCGGCGCCGGGGCACGGTGGTTTCCGGCCCCATCCGGGAGGGACGGAAGGGTCGGGGCAGGGGGAGGCCGAGGGC
>NZ_VKHS01001034.1 GCF_014141525.1 Streptomyces calidiresistens | reverse complement strand
CCCACTCGCTCCCGCTGCCCGCCCAGGGCCTCGGCTGCATGCGGATGACCGGCGAACCGGACTCCGCCGGGGACCTCGCCGGCCGCGAGGTGATCCACCGCGCCCTGGACCTCGGGGTGACGATGCTCGACACCGCCGAGCTGTACGGCAACGGTCGCAACGAGGAGTTGGTCGGCCGGGCGCTGGGCGGCCGGCGGGCCGGCTCCCGACGCGGCGAGGCCCTGCTGTGCACGAAGGTCGGCGCGCTGATCGGCCCGAACGACTCCCTGGTGCTGCGCGGCGACCCCGACCACATCCGGGCGGCCTGCCGCAACAGCCTGCGCCGCCTGGACACCGACGTGATCGACCTGTGGTACCTGCACCGGCGGGACCCGGAGGTGCCCATCGAGGAATCGGTGGGGGCGATGGCGCGGGAGGTGGCCGCCGGGTGGGTCCGCGCGATCGGTCTGTCGGCGGTCACCGCCGCCGAGCTGCGGGCCGCGCACGCCGTCCACCCGATCGCCGCCCTGCAGTCCTCCTGGTCGCTGACCGACCGGGTGATCGAGGACCCCACCGGAACCGAGGGGGACGGGACGCACGCCGTGACGACGGTCTGCGCGGAGCTGGGCGTGGCCGTGGTCCCCTACGCCCCGCAGGGCGCGGGGCTGCTCGCCGGCGCGGCGCCCGGCGCCCGCCCCGACGGGCGCGGGCCCACCGGGGAGAGCGAGGAACTCCGGGCCCTGCGCGGGGTGGTGGGCGACGTGGCGCGGCGGCACGGGGCGCTGCCGGGTCAGATCGCCCTGGCCTGGTCGGCCTCCCGCGCCGCCGAGCTCGGGGTGCCGGTGGTGCCCATCCCCGGCACCACCCGGCTCGCCCACCTGGAGGAGAACGCCGCCGCCCGGGACATCGTGCTGTCCCCCGACGACCTCGCCGCCCTGGACACCGCCTCGGCCGCGCTGTGGCGCCGGGGCCGGTCCGGCTGACGGGCGCGGGCCCGTGCGGTCGGCCGTCCGGTCAGCCGCGCAGGGCTCGGTGGACGGCCCCCGCCACGGCCGTGCCCAGCCCCACCGGCACGGCGTTGCCGATCTGCCGGGCGATGGAGGTGCGCGAGCCGCACCAGCGGAAGTCGTCCGGGAAGCCCTGGATGAGCGCCGCCTCCAGGTGGGTGATCGGCCGGTGCTCGGTGGGGTGCAGGTAGCGGCCCTTCTCCGGCTTGTAGAACTCGGTGCGGATGGTCACCGAGGGCCGGTCGGCGTGCAGGCGGCCCATCACGTCCCCCGAGCCGTTGCGGTGGTTGTCCCAGCTGGGCGTGGACAGGTACGTCGCCGGGCCGGGGATGTTCTCCCAGCCCGGTTCGTGCGAGAGCCGGATCCGCCCGGCGCGGTCGGTCTTGGCGTACACCCCGGTCAGGTGCTTGCGGTTGCCGCCGGCCGGGATCGCCGCGTAGCGGGCCAGGGAGAGCGGCTCGGGGTTGCGGCGCAGGTGCAGGGCGGTGGTGGGCCACCAGCCGTCCGTGTTCGGCGGCAGCTCGTCGCGCAGCGGGATCGCGGCGCTGCGCTCGAAGATCGGCGCGACGGTCCGCCACGGCGGCAGGTCGGAGCCGCGACCGGGGCGGGCATGGGTG
>NZ_VKHS01001033.1 GCF_014141525.1 Streptomyces calidiresistens | reverse complement strand
CGCCGGAGGTCACCGTCCCGACCCGCCCCGTCCGGCCCGTCGGCCCCGTCGAGCAGTTCCCGGACCCGGGCGAGCAACCCCGGCATCGCCGCCTCGATCATCGCCAGGCACTCGGCGAAGGCCTCCGCCTCCCCCCAGTAGGGGTCGGGCACGTCCGGCGACCGGCCGGCCCCGGGGGAGGGATCGAAGGAGCGCAGCAGGCGTATCCGGTCGGTGTGGGCCGCCTCCGGGGCCAGGGCCCGCAGGCGCCGCAGGTGACCGGTGTCCAGCGCGATCACCAGATCGTGGCGGGAGAACTCCTCGGCCTCGAAGCGGCGGGCGGTGTGGCCGGCGTCGTAGCCCGCCGCCAGGAGGCAGGCGGCGGCCCGGGTGTCGGCGGGGTCACCGGCGTGCCACCCGTCCGTCCCGGCGCTCTCCACCGCCACCCGTCCGGCCAGGCCCTCCTCGGCGAGGCGCCGGCGCAGTACCGCGGCGGCCATGGGGGAGCGGCAGATGTTGCCGGTGCAGACGAAACACACCCGCACCGGCGCGGCGGTGCGGGTGTGGGGACGGTGCGTGTCGGGGACGTCGACCGGGCGCGCGGGTTCGATCGCGGGTTCGATCGCGGATTCGGACGGGGAGTCGGGCATGACCGCCAGGGTAGTGCCGGGCGGGCGTCCGTCCCGGCGCGCGGGCCGGGGAACCCGGCTCCGCGCCGGAGGCTCACTCCCGGTCGAGCAGGGAGGTGACCGCCCAGGTGACGATGGAGATGATCAGGCCGCCGAGGAGCGCGGACCAGAACCCGTCCACCTGGAAGGCACTGCCGGCCAGCCATCCGGTCAGCATGAGCATCAGGGCGTTGATCACCAGGGCGAACAGCCCGAGGGTGAGGATCAGCAGGGGTAGGGCGAAGAACTGGAGGACCGGCTTGACGAAGAGGTTCACCAGGCCGAAGATCAGCGCGACGATCACCAGGGTCAGAACCCGGCTGCCGGTGTCCGCGCCCTCGTCACCGAGGGTGATGCCGCCGACCAGCCAGACGGCCGTGGCCAACGCCAGCGCGTTGGCGATGAACTTGATCAGAAGGTTCGTCATACGGGGATCGTTCCAGACGACACCGGTACCGGGGCAAGAGGGCAGGCGGGGATGACGGCGTGATCAAGGCGTTTCGACTCGACCAACTGGAGGCGGAGCGCCTCGCCAACGACGGGGCCTACCTGCAGTTCCTGCGCGAACGGAACATGTCGGTGGGGCTGTACGCGCTCAACGCCGGGGAGCCCGACCCGCAGAGCCCCCACCGCCAGGACGAGGTGTACCTGGTGGTCAGCGGCCGGGGCTCGCTCACCGTCGGTGAGGAAACCGTCCAGGTGGGCCGGGGCAGCGTGGTCTACGTGCCCGCCGGCGTGCCCCACCGCTTCCACCACATCACCGAGGACCTGCGGGTCCTGGTGGTGTTCTCGCCCCCGGAGAGCTGACCCGCCGACCCCCGGGCTCCCGTAGGGGTTCGCTCAGGGACCAACGAGGGATCGCGGGCCCCCGCCCGGCACGGGCGCCGCCTAGCATCGGCGGTGGGACGACGGGAAGGCGTACCCTCGCGGCGCATCCGGCGCGCCGCCCGCCCCTCC
>NZ_VKHS01001032.1 GCF_014141525.1 Streptomyces calidiresistens | reverse complement strand
GGGTGCCGACCGGGTCGGTGAGGGGCCGGTCGGGTGGTCCGGCAGGGGGCGGATCACGGCACTTGATGGCGATTGACGGCACACGGCGGCGGATGGCGGCGGTCCGGAACCGCTTCGCGGCGCCGCACGGCCGGGAACGACCGGGGAGTGGCGGGGGCGGAGGGGCCCGCCTCACGCCGATCGAACACTCTGTGTCACCGTTTTCGAGCACCGGAAGGCCTCCGAGGTCCTCCCGGGAGGGCATCGGAGGGTGAAGGGGACGGGATTGAAACGATTCGTTCGGACGCGCCGGCCGTGAACGCGCGGGCGTTCGAGCGGGGGCGCATTCGACGACCCGCACCACAACACCTCAATGGTCATATCAACATCACGCATCGTATCCGTTGCCGAGAGTGATCTACGATGCCGGCGTGCCGCTCGGTCTCGCGCCGCCCCAGAGGCGGGATCTCCGCTCCATCCTGCGCCGATTCGACATCGGTGCCCCCCGCACGTGTACCCGCCTCACCCGGGGGTTGCTCAACCGCGGATACCATCTCGTCACCACCCGTGGTCGTTTCTTCCTGAAACACCATCTGGGTGGCGATGACCAATCCGTGCTCCCCGTGGAGACCGCCCACCGCGTCGTCACCGCCCTCCACGGGACCGGCCTCCCCCTGTGCCCCCCACTCACCGACCGTGACGGAAAGACCGTCGTCCTCCTCGGTGACCGCTCCTACGCCGTGCACCCCTGGGTCACCGGCCGGCATCTCCGGGGCGCCGCGCTCAGCCTGCGCGAGGCCCACCGCCTCGGCGAACTCCTCGGCCGGCTCCACCGCGCCCTGGAGCGACTGCTCCCCCGCCCCCTCGGGCCGCTTCCCGGCCTGGGGCTGGAGGCCGCCGACCCCGAACGGACCCGGCACACCGCCGAGCACCTGCTCGCCCGCACCCGGGCGGGCGGGCGTCGCACCGACTTCGACCTCCTCGCCGAACGCCGACTGCGCGAGCGCCTGGCGCTCCTCGACCGCCACGCCCGGGAACGCCCCGACCGCTCGCTCATCCCCCCGACCGGCTGGGTGCACGGCGACTTCCATCCGCTGAACGTCCTCTACTCCCCCGCCGGCGCGTCCGACGGCACGCGTGAGGCCCTCGCCGTACTCGACTGGGACCGCCTGGGCACCCGCCCCCGTGCCGAGGAGGTGGCCCGGGCCGCCGCGATCTTCTTCCTGCTGCCCGACGGCACCCTCGACCTGACCCGCGTCCGTGCCTACGCGCGCGGCTACCGCGCCGCCACCGGCGTGGACGGCGAGGAACTGGCCGCCGGCGCGCACCGGGTGTGGTGGGAACGGCTCAACGACTTCTGGATCCTGCGCTGGCACTACGAGCGGGAGGACCCCCGGGTGGACCCGCAGTTCCCCGCCACCTCCGCGCTGGTGCCCTGGTGGTGCCGGAACGCGGCGGCGGTGCGGGAGGCGTTCCGCTCCTGAACGGCCGGGTCGCCCCCGCCCCGCACCTCCACCAGACGCGGCAGCAGGCGCAGATAGACGGCGTTCCCGGGCTCCCCCGGCGCACCGGGGTCACCGGTGGCCCCCGACGAACCGCCGGCGGGAGGGGCGGGAGGGGAGAGA
>NZ_VKHS01001031.1 GCF_014141525.1 Streptomyces calidiresistens | reverse complement strand
CGGCCCGTTCCCCGCCCGCCCGAGGTCCGTGCCCGGCACGGACCTCGGGGGCCCGACCCGAATCGGGAGCGCCGCCCGGCGCGCACCCGGTGACCCGCCCGATGACGGCAGGAGGTCCGCCCTGCGCGGCCCCACCCCCTCGCTCTCCGCCTTCGCCCCCTACCTCGCCGCGGCGGTCTGCGTCCTGGGAGCCCTCATCACCCTCGCCCCGCGCGGCGTGCCGGGAGGAGCGCAGGCACCCATCTCCCCCGGCTCACCCGACTGGGTCGTGGTGGCCACCACCGGCGCCGTGGTGCTGGCCCTGCTGGTCCGCCAGGCGATCATGCTCGCCGACAACATCGCGCTCACCCGCGAGCTCGCCCGCCAGGAACACCACTTCCGGTCCCTGGTGCAGGGCTCCAGCGACGTCATCATGATCGCGGACCCGGACGGGTCCCTGCGGTACGTCAGTCCGGCCGCCGGCACCGTCTGGGGCACCGACCCCGAACACCTCGTGGGCCGCCGGCTGGCCGGCCTCGTCCACCCCGAGGACATGGGCGAGGTCCTGCACGAACTGCGCCGCTTCCTGACGGCCGACGGCCCGCCCGACGCCACCGTGCGGGTCGAGTGCCGGATCCGCCACGGGGCCGGGCACTGGCTCAACATCGAGTCCTGCGTCAACCGTCACCGCGACGGCCTGGTGCTCACCAGCCGGGACGTCACCGAGCGGGTGCGGTTGCAGGAGCGCCTGCGACACCATGCCTTCCACGACCCCCTCACCGACCTGCCCAACCGGGCGCTGTTCACCGATCGGATGCGCCGCGCGCTCGGCGGCCGCCGGGCGGGGGACAGCCCGGCGGCCGTCCTCTACATCGACCTCGACGGCTTCAAGGCCGTCAACGACACCATCGGCCACCAGGCGGGGGACGAACTGCTGGTCCAGGCCGCCCGCCGGCTGCGGGAGTCGGTCCGCGCCGGCGACACCACCGCCCGACTCGGCGGGGACGAGTTCGCCGCCCTGATCGTGGGCGACCCCGGCGGGGAGGACGGTGCCGATCGTCGGGCCCGGGTGGTGGAGATCGCCGAGCGGGTCCGCGTCGCGCTCTCCCGCCCCTACCGGGTCGGCACCCCGACGGAGGCGGTGGCGGGTCGCGATCCGGCCGCATCCCGGACGGACACGGAGGGCCCGGGGGAGAACGGCGCGACGGTACGGATCGCCGCCAGCATCGGCATCGCCTTCGCCGATCCGGGCCTCGGTCCCGCCGAACTCCTGCGCCGCGCCGATCTCGCGATGTACCGGGCCAAGCAGGGCGGCAGGGACCGGGTCGTGCTCTTCGACCGGACGGAACACGCGAGCGAACGACCGGCGGAGGACCCGGGGGAGCACGGGGATCGCGGCACGGGAGGCGCCGCGCCCCGACCGGCGGACCCGGTGCGGACCCCCGACCCCCGGACCGGGGACGGGGACGAGGGCGGGAAGACCGACGGGCGCGGACGCAGGGACGGGACCGCCTGCCCCCGAACCGTCCGGGCCCCGGGAGGCGACTCCGGAACCCTCCCGCGACCGGGAGGTGCGGGAGCCGTGGGGTCCCCGGCCCGGCTCCCCGCCCCCGGCCGGTCGGTCGTGCTC
>NZ_VKHS01001030.1 GCF_014141525.1 Streptomyces calidiresistens | reverse complement strand
CCCCCGCTGATCCCCGTCCCGGGCGCCCCGGGGGCCACGGCGAACCCCCTCGTCCCGGGGCTCCCGTCACCCGGTGGGCGGCGGCGCGCATATCGGGCGACGTTCGGGCATTGCCCCGTGTTCACCCCCGGGCGTTAGGATTGCCGGGCGTGCACAACGTGTCGCCGAGCCGGACCCCGGATCACCGGGCGGCCTCCCCGGCACGAGGGACCTCCCCGCGCAGCCCCGTATGGAGAAGGTAGACGGATATGGGCCAGATCGGACCGTGGCAGATCGTTATCATCCTCGCCGTCGTGGTGCTGCTCTTCGGCGCGAAGCGGCTGCCCGACACGGCGCGGGCGCTGGGCAAGTCCCTGCGCATCCTCAAGAGCGAGACCGGCGCCATGAAGAACGACACCCCCGCCGCCTCGGAGACGGACGACCAGCAGGCGCCCCCCGCCCCGAAGACCATCAAGGCCGCGCCCGGTGACGTCACCGGCGGCCGCCCGGTCGAGGAGCCGCGGAGCAGCACACACCAGGGCTGAGCGCCGGGCCGGTCGGCCCGCTGTCGCAGACGGGGCCGGCCGGTCCGACCGGACGGGGCCGGCCGGGACTCCGCACGAGATGAGGACGAGGGGTGCTCGGGTCGATCCGCAACCGGCACACGGATGACGGGGCGAAAGCCCGCAACGGCCGCGGCCGACGCGCCGCCCGCGAACGCGACCCCGAGGGCAGGATGCCCCTGGGTGAACATTTGCGGGAGCTGCGCAACCGCCTGGCGGTCGCCGTGGTGGCGATCGTGGTGGTCACCGGTGTCGCGATGTTCTTCGCCAAGGACATCATGAACCTGCTCACCGCGCCGCTGCCCACCTGCCCGCGCGGCACGCCGCCCGAGGAGTTGGACGGGCGCTGCGCGTCGCTCACGATGGACGGTTTGACCTCGCCGTTCACCACCTACATCAAGGTGTCCCTCTTCGCCGGCCTGGTGGTCGCCTCGCCGGTGTGGTTGTACCAGGTGTGGGCCTTCGTGGCGCCCGGCCTGCACCAGCACGAGAAGAAGTACACCCGGGCCGTGGTCGCGGTGGGTGTGCCGCTCTTCCTGACCGGCTGCTATTTCGCCTACTGGCTGCTGCCCCGGGCCATTCCGGTGCTGCTCGGCTTCACCGCCGAGGGCGCCGAGAACCTGGTCACGGTGGACAACATCCTGGACATCACCGTCCGGATGGCCATCGCCTTCGGGTTCGCCTTCGAACTGCCCCTGATCCTGGTGCTGCTCAACCTCGGGGGTGTGGTCAGCGGTCAGCGGATGCTCGGCTGGTGGCGGGCGATGGTCCTGGGCATCGCGGTCTTCGCCGCCGCGGTCACCCCCACCGACCCGATGTCCATGATCGCCCTGGCCATCCCGGTCACCGCCCTGTACTTCGTCGCGGTCGGGATCTCCCTGCTCAACGACCGGCGGCGGCGTCGTCGGGACCCGGACGCCGGCCTCTCGGACGACGAGGCCTCCGACATCGACCTGACCCCCTCCTCCATCGGCGCGCCCGACCGGGTCGATCCCGCCCCGGGCCCCGGTGAGCCGGGCGGTCGGCGGCCGGGCGGCTGGGACGACGTGACCTGACCCCCCCACCCGATC
>NZ_VKHS01000103.1 GCF_014141525.1 Streptomyces calidiresistens | reverse complement strand
GTACGGGGGTGTCCGGGGACGGTGCGGGCTGTCGTGCGGGGCCACGGTGGGTACTGCCGGGACGGCGGGCCGGGGTGCGTGGGTCGGTCCGCGATCCGTGCGGCGGGGTCCGGCGGAGTCCGGGGGGAGCCGACGGAACCCGATGGAATGCCCCGGAAGGGGTGGGACGAGCGGGACGGGATGATCCCGGGTCCGATCGGGTGTCCTCGTGGCCCGGACCGGCCGCCTCGCCGGTCCGGGACTCCCTCACTCCTCCGCGGTGAGCCCTTCGCGCAGTTGCGCGAGCGTACGGGTCAGCAGTCGGGAGACGTGCATCTGGGAGATGCCGACCTCCTCGCCGATCTGGGACTGCGTCATGTTGCCGAAGAACCGCAGCATGATGATGCGGCGTTCGCGGGCGGGGAGTCGGGCGAGCAGCGGCTTGAGGGATTCGCGGTACTCCACGCCCTCCAGCGCGCTGTCCTCGTACCCCAGGCGGTCGGCCAGGGAGCCCTCGCCGCCCTCCTCCTCGGGCGAGGGGGAGTCCAGGGAACTGGCGGTGTAGGCGTTGCCGACGGCGAGGCCGTCGACGACCTCCTCCTCGGTGACGCCGAGCGCGGCGGCCAACTCGGCCACCGTGGGGGAGCGGTCCAGCTTCTGCGACAGCTCGTCACCGGCCCGGGTGAGGGCCAGCCGCAGTTCCTGGAGGCGGCGTGGGACGCGCACCGACCAGGAGGTGTCGCGGAAGAACCGCTTGATCTCGCCGACGACGGTCGGCATGGCGAAGGTGGGGAACTCCACCCCGCGTTCGCAGTCGAAGCGGTCGATGGCCTTGATGAGGCCGATCGTGCCGACCTGGACGATGTCCTCCATCGGCTCGTTGCGGCTGCGGAAGCGGGCCGCCGCGTACCGGACGAGCGGGAGGTTCAGTTCGATCAGGGTGTCCCGGACGTAGGCCCGTTCGGGGCTGTCCGCGTCCAGGGCGGAGAGCCGCTGGAAGAGGGATCGGGAGAGTGTGCGGGTGTCGAGGTTGTCGGTGTCCGCGGGAGGCTGCGGCGCGGTGACCGGCACCGCCGGGTCCTGCGGCGCGTCGGTCGTGGCGAGCACCTGGGAACTGTCCAGTTCTACGGACATGCCACCCCCTGGGGGTCGTGGACGGGTCGTGGCGGCGTGCCCCTGCGAGAGGGGTGCGTCCCCTCGTGCATACCGGCGCCGCCGCCCTGGCAAACGCGGTTCCAGCAGAATGTCACAAGTCATCAACACGATGTAGTGCCAAGTCGATAAATGGGCAACGCCTGACGCGGAGTTTTCCCGGGGAGCCGCTTTCCACCGCCACGGGATCACCCGAAGGGGTCAGGTGTCGAGAGGATTTGCGTCCCTCAGACGGGCGACGCTGCGGCTGAGCAAACGCGAGATGTGCATCTGTGACACCCCCAGCTCGGCGCTGATCTGTGACTGGGTGAGGTTCCGGTAGAAGCGCAGCACGAGAATCCGCTGCTCCCGCTCGGGCAACTGCACCAGCAGGTGGCGCACCAGCGCGCGGTGCTCGACACCGGCCAGTCCCGGGTCCTCGTAGCCGAGGCTCTCCACCGGGCCCGGCGAGCCGTCCTCGCGTTCCCGGGAGGCCTCCAGCGAGGAGACCCGGTACGCCCGTGCCGCCTCCGCCCCCGCCCGCACGTCCTCCTCGGGGACCGCCAGGCGGCGGGCGATCTCGGTCGTGGTGGGGGTGCGCCCCAGCAGGCCGGTCAGTTCCTCGCCGGCCGCGTGGATCCGGATGGACAGCTCGTGCATCCGGCGGGGGACGTGCACGCTGCGGACGTTGTCCCGGAAGTAGCGCCGGATCTCCCCGATGATGGTCGGCATGGCGAAGGTCGGGAACTGCACCCCGCGCGTCGGGTCGAAGCGGTCGATGGCGTGGATGAGCCCGATCGTGCCGACCTGGACGACGTCCTCCATCGGCTCGTTGCGGCTGCGGAAACGGTGCGAGATCCAGCGGACCAGGGGCAGGTTCGCCTCGATCAGGGCTCCCCGCACCCGCGCGTGCTCGGCGGTACCGGGCTCCAGGCGGACCAGGCGATCGAAAAGGGCCGTCGTCACCTCCCGGGCCCCCGCCCCCTTGGTTCCGCGGGTCCGCGTCACCGCCACCGGCCGACCGCCCCTTCGCACTCCGCTGTGGAAACCCCTGCGGTCATCCCGGCTCGGGAGACCACCGGAACATCAATGACCCATGACCAATGACCAGAAATCGGTCATAGCATCACAAGGCAGGGTCAAGGGTGCAAGCATCGGAGGGTGTGTGTCGGCCCGGGACGGGGCCCGCGCCGGTGGTGTGCGGGCGTGCGGGGAATTGGGCGGCGGCTCGGGCGCGCGTCAGCGGGCGAGCGCGGTCACGAGATCGCCCACACCCGTGGCGGCGGCGGAGATCCCGTCGAAGCCCATGCGGACGAAGTCGGCGGAGGCCACCGGCCAGGCGATGATCGAGTAGAGGACGAGCACGCTCAGCACGTAGAGCCCGATCCGTCCGGCACGCGCCATTCCCGTCCTCCTCTCCCCATCCGCTTTCCCGCCCGCCGCCCGCCCGGGGGTGCGCGGGCCGGGTCCGGTCCCGGCGGTCGGGCGAGTCTAACCGGCCCTCCCGGCGGTCGAACCGGTGGGAGGACCGCCCGGCGCACGACGAGGGGCCCGGTCCGCGTGGACCGGGCCCCTCGTTCCTGCACTTCGCAGCGGTAGCGGAGGGATTTGAACCCTCGGTGGAGTTGCCCCCACACTCGCTTTCGAGGCGAGCTCCTTAGGCCGCTCGGACACGCTACCGAGAGGCAGCTTAGCCCGGGGCCCGGCGCGGGACGAAATCAGATCCCGTCGCCGTTCCCGCCCGCCTCCGCCGGCCCGGGGGCGGGGCCCGGCCCGGAACGACCGGAACGGAAGAAACGGGACAGCGGCTCCCCGCACTCACCGGCCAGCACCCCGGGGATCACCTCGGGGCGGTGGTTGGCGCGGCGGTCGCGCAGCAGGTCCCACACCGAACCCGCCGCCCCCGCCTTGGGGTCGGCGGCCCCGTAGACGACACGCTCCACCCGGGCGAGCGCCGCCGCCCCCGCGCACATCGCGCACGGTTCCAGGGTGACGACGAGGGTGCACCCGGTCAGCCGCCAGCCGTTGAGGCGATCCGCCGCCCGGCGCAGCGCCAGCACCTCGGCGTGCGCGGTGGGGTCCCCGTGCGCCTCCCGCTCGTTGCGACCGGTGGCCAGCACGGGGCCCCCCGGGCCTCCGGGCCCCAGGACCACGGCACCCACCGGTACGTCACCGGTGGCGGGCGCGGCCAGGGCCTCGGCGAGCGCCCGGCGCACGGCGGGCACCCAGGGGTCGCGCAGCGGATCGCCGGACGCCGGGCGCGGGTCGGTGCCGTGCGTCGGTGGTCGGTTCGGTCCGCGCATCGCCACCCCTTCTTCCGGTTCTCCCGGTTCCTCCGGTTCCTCCGGTTCCCCCGGTTCTCCTGGTTCCTCCGGTTCCCCCGGTTCTCCTGGTTCTCCTGGTTCCTCCGGTTCTCCCGGTCCTCGGGTTCCTCCGGTCCTCTTCTCGCCGTCACGGGCTTCCGGCCCGGCACTCCCCTCGGGCCGGTGCCCCGTTCCGGCGGGCGCCCGGCGGATCACCGGGGGACGACGGTACGGCAGGCCCCGTCGGTCGCGCCGGGCGGGGGCGGCCCGGGCCGGGTGACGGGCCCCGGCAGGCGGAAGCCGCCGGTGCCCCGTACGGGGCACCGGCGGCCGGTGTCGGACCCGGTGTCGGTGTCCGTGTGGCGGTGCGGCGGTCCTCAGCGCACGGCCTCCAACACCTCCGCGCAGCCCAGGGCGTCGGCGATCTCGCCCAGCGCGTTCTCCGGGGTCAGGGTCAGTACCATCCGTGCCTCGATGCCGAAGTCGTCCATCAGCTCCGGGTCGCCGACCGGCCCGGCCGGGATCGTCTCGGGGGCCGGCGGCTCCTCCTCGGCGATCGCCTCCGGGGAGGGGCCCTCCTCGGTGCCGTCGAGGTCCTCCGGCTCCTCCGGGACCCGCGGGGTGCGCGGCTCCCGACCCAACAGTTCATCGCTGATCAGGATTTCGCCCCAGGCGCTGCGCATGGCCCGCGCGGCGTCGGAGACGAAGATCCGGGGATCCTCCTCACCGTCCACGCGGACGATGCCGAACCACGCCCCTTCCTGTTCGATGCAGACGAGGACCGGCTCGTCGTCGGGCGACGCGTCGCGCGCCAGATCGGCCAACTCGTCCAGGCTCTCCACGTCGTCCAGCTCGGTGTCGCTCGCTTCCCAACCGTTCTCGGTGCGCGCGAGCAGTGCGGTGAAGTACACCTCGACTCTCCCCACTCGGTTCGGCAGTCCGTCAGTGCCTGCGGCGTGCCCGTTGCGTGCCTCCATTGGCATCGTGACAGAAAAGACGGGATCTGTCGGGCAAGTCAACGCCTCACCAACGGAATGTCCTCATGCGTTGTTGAAGGCGCAACCTGGCGGTTCGGGCCCGGCGGGGGCGGACCCGCTCGCGCAGGGCCTTGGCCTCCTTGAGTTCGCGCAGGAATTCGGCTCGGCGGCGACTTCGGTCGGCGTCGGGTCGTTCCGGATATCCGGGTTTCGGCATGCTGCCTCCTGCCTCACCCGCTTCCGATTCCCGTTCCGCCGCTCGGGTGGCGGTGTCGGGTGCGCCGGAGCGCCCGAGGACGCGGGCGACCGGCGGGACGGGGGCCGGGAGCGGCGGTCCCGGGGGGCGTGGAGCTCGTGCCCCTCCTCATGCGTTTCCTTTTTCCTGCCCATCACGGCGGGTGGGAATCCCCTGCTCACCGATGGTGTGCGGTTCGGCGCGCGTCGTCATCCGGTGGCCGTCGGCCGGTCGTCGGCCGGCCCGGGCGGCCGGGGCCGCCCCCGGGGGGTTGGGTACTGTCGGGACCATGCGGATCCATGTCGTCGACCACCCGCTGGTGGCCCACAAGCTGACCACGCTGCGCGACGAGCGCACCGACTCCCCCACGTTCCGTCGGTTGGCCGATGAGCTGGTGACCCTGTTGGCCTACGAGGCCACCCGGGAGGTGCGCACGGAGCGGGTGGACATCCGCACGCCCGTCACGGAGACCACCGGCGTGCGGCTGTCCCATCCGCGCCCCCTGGTGGTGCCGATCATCCGGGCCGGGCTCGGCATGCTGGACGGCATGGTCCGCCTGCTGCCGACGGCGGAGGTCGGTTTCCTCGGGATGATCCGCGACGAGCGGACGCTGAAGTCCTCCACCTACGCCAATCGGATGCCGGAGGACCTCTCGGGTCGCCAGGTGTACGTGTTGGATCCGATGCTGGCCACCGGCGGGACGCTCGTGGTGGCGATCCGCGAGCTGATCCGCCGGGGGGCGGACGACGTGACGGCCCTGTGCCTGCTGGCCGCCCCCGAGGGTGTGGCCCACCTGGAGGAGGAGTTGGCGGGGACCCCGGTGACGGTGGTCACGGCGGCCCTGGACGAGCGCCTGAACGAGGACGGTTTCATCGTTCCCGGCCTCGGGGACGCGGGCGACCGGATGTACGGGACGGTCTGAGCCGTCGGGCCCCGCGCCCCGTCCCGCCGGGGTGCGGCGGGACGGGGCGCGGGGCGGGAACGCGCGGCGGCTCTCAGCAGTCGGGTTCCTCCGGGCTCGCCGCGACGAGGGCGGCCAGGGCCGCCTCGACCTCGGCGGGTTCGGCCAGCGCCTCGAAGGCGTCTCCGAGTACCAGGTCCACCTCCCGGCCGCCGGGTTCCGCGGTCATCCCCTCCTCCCCGCCCTCGCGGGGGGCACCGTGCTCGGTGCCGGCGGCGTGCGCGCCCAGGACGGTGAGCACGCCGTTCTCCTCGGCGTCCGGCGCGCCCCTCAGCAGACCGGCGGAGGCGACGGTGCCGTCCAGGTCCTCGGGCGCGTTGTCCACGGCGCCGATCAGGAAGCCGCGCTCGGCGAGGGCGTCGGCGGTGGTCTGTGCCAGGCCGGAACGGTCGGTGGCGTTGTAGACGTTGACGGTGATGGTCTCGGGGGAGGGGAGGTCGGGGGGTTCGGGCGCCGGGGGCGCGCCTGCGGTGTCGCACTCCTCACGGTCCGTCGGGTTCGCCCCGGCGGACGCGTCGCGCTCCGTGTCCCCGCCGGCGAAGACGTCGACGAGTTGAAGGGTGCCGATGCCGAGGACGCCCACGGCGAGGACGCCGCCGATCACGGCGACCGTCCTCCTGCGGCGGCGCGGGCGTCGGATCCGGGGATAGCTGTTGCCGGTGACGCGGTACTTGCGGCCGCGCATGCCGGGTGGCGTCAGCATGCTCATGGTCGAAGCGTAGCCGGGGGACCCGAACGTGCCTACAAGATGATCAACGAAATGGGTGACGGGGCCGCCGGGGGAGGGGCGGACCGGTCGGAACGCCCGGGCGCGGGCGCCGTTCCACGGGGTGTGCCGGCCTCGGCGGAGGCGGCGGGGCTCAGTCCAGCTCGAGGACCCGGGCGTGCAGCACCTGCCGCTGCTGGAGCGCGGCCCGGACGGCGCGGTGCAGGCCGTCCTCCAGGTACAGGTCGCCGCGCCACTTCACCACGTGGGCGAAGAGGTCGCCGTAGAAGGTGGAGTCCTCCGCGAGGAGGGTCTCCAGGTCCAGCTGTCCCTTGGTGGTGACGAGCTGGTCCAGGCGCACCGGACGCGGCGCGACATCCGCCCACTGCCGGGTGTTGTCCCGGCCGTGGGCGGGATACGGCCGTCCCTCACCGATGCGCTTGAAGATCACAGGACAGAGCCTACCGCTCGGGTGAACGGCTCCGCAGCCCCGTCCGCGGTCGTGCCCGGAATCGGAGGGCGAACGGGGGCGGAACGGACGGTCCGGGACCCGGGACGCGCCGGGGCCCGGCGACCGGGTGGTCGCCGGGCCCCGACGGGGTGTCCGTTCCCCGGGGCCGGCCGCGGGGTCCGCCGTGAGCGCCCCGCGGCGTCACGGGACCCCGGGCCGCACCCCGGGTCGGCTCAGGCCGCGTCCTCGTGACCGTGGCCGTGGTGACCGTGCAGGCCGCCGCTGTCGGCGGTCTCCGGGTCGGCCTGCGGCCCCGGCGGCACCGGCCGGTCCAGGGAGGCGGTGCTCCACGAGTACCGGGCGGTGGCGTACGCGATCACCTTGACGTTGATGTCCAGGGCGGTGGCGTCGATGTTGGACAGGTCGTCACAGGGGGTGTGGTAGCAGGGGTCGTAGGCGACCCCGGCCACGCCGCCCCACAGCTCGGCCTGGGCCTCGGTCTTGATGCCCTCGGCGCCGGTGAAGGTGCCGCCCGCCGGGATGCCGACCTCGATGAAGGGGCCGTAGTCGCTGCGTCCGCTGAAGGCGGTCGGCCGCGGGTTCCAGCCCTTGTCCTCCATGAAGCCGTTGATCAGGTGCTCGATCTGGGCGGAGCCCTCGGGGCCGGGGGCGGAGAGGCCCTCGGAGCCGTCGCCGTCGTAGACGAACAGGCCGTAGTTGGGCGAGGCGATCATGTCGAAGTTGAGGTAGAGGGCGATCGAGTCGCGCTCCTCCTCGGTCAGTTCGTCCACGTAGTGGTGGGCGCCCAGCAGGCCCAGCTCCTCGGCGGACCACAGGGCGAAGCGCACCTTGTTGGGACCGGCGTGCGGCGAGGCGCCCTTCCCGGTCTGCTTGGTCGCCTTGGCCAGCTGGACGGCGGTCTCCAGCACGCCCGCGGAACCGGAGGCGTTGTCGTTGATGCCGGGGCCCTCCAGGACGGAGTCCAGGTGGGCACCGACCATGATGACGTTCGAGGGGTCCCCGCCCGGCGTCTCGGCCAGGACGTTGGGGGTCATCCGCTCCTCGGCGAACTCCTCCACCTCGAAGTCGACGACCACCGTCTCGCCGGCGGACAGCGCGGCGGACAGCGCCTCGCCGTCGGCGAGCGAGATGCCGCCGGTGGGCACGAGGCCGGCGCCGGGCTCGCCCAGGGTGCCGTTGAGCGCGCCCTCGACGTTGTTGTAGACGATGGCGCCGACGGCTCCGGCCGCGGCGGCGTTGGCCTGCTTGTCGGCGAAGGGGCAGGCACCCCGCTGGATCAGGGCGATCCGGCCCTCGAAGTCATCCCCGGCGAAGGACTCGGGGGTGCAGCCGGCGCCGGTCCCCTCGACGGCCGGGGCCTCGACCAGCTCGGCGGTGGTGCCGCCGGCGGGGGAGTTGGCGGTGTGCGACATCAGCCGCACCTCGATCTCCCGCTCCTCGGGCGAGAGCTGGACCAGTCGCTCGGTGACGGTCTCGCGGTACAGGAAGGGGAAGTACTGGAGGGTGACGTCGTAGCCGGCGCGCTCCAGGACCCGGGCCGCGTAGGCGGCGGAGGCGTCGTAACCGGGGGTGCCGGCGGCGCGGTTGCCGTTGTGGGCGTCGGCGATGCGCTGGAACTCCACCAGGTGGCGCATGGCGCCCTTGCCGGTGGTGTTCCGGACCAGCGTGCGGGCGAGCTGCTCGCCCTTCTGTTCGGCACGGTCGGGCTTGCCCGGCTTCCCGGGCTTGGCGTGCGTGGGCGCGGCCTCGGCGGTGGGCACGGTGGCGGAGGCGGGGCCGGCGAGCAGCAGGGGGGCGGCGATGGCCGCCGTGGCCACGGCGGCGAGTGAGCCGCGCAGGCGGCGCTGCGGTCGTTTCACGGGTGGGGGTCCTTCCGGGTGATGCGGCAGGAGCGGTTCAACGACGTGCGATCGGGAGGTCTCGTCCGGGATGCGGACGTGACGCCCGGGCACGGTACCGCTCAGCGGGACCCGGGGGGAATGGTCGGGACGTGTGTCGGTGGTCGCCGGCGCATTCGAACGACCTTCGGACGCGGGGAATCGAACGGGTGAGAGTGACGAACCCGGAGAAAGATGCCGAAAGGGCCTCGGGGAAACTCTTCCTGACCTTGCGTCGCTTTTCGATCCGTTCGAACGACGCCGCGTCAGGCCGCTTCCGTGCCGGCGCCCGCCGAGGCCGCGACCAGCAGGTCCAGGGCCGAACCCAGCGCGGTGGGACGGCGGGTGCCGGGCACCGTCGGTCCGGCCGACCACCCCGGTCCCAGGGTCAGCACCGTCGGTCGGGTGCGGGCACCCCTTATCCCCCACGCCACGCCGGTCAGTCGGTGAGCCATCGCCCGGTCGGCCGTACCCCGGGACTGGGACCACAGCGCCACCGCCGCCGGACCGGTCCGCCGCACCGCGTCGAACAGCGCCTCGGCGGGCACCGCGGCGCCGAACATGCGCTGCGGGACGCCCCGTTCCGCCAGGCCGGCGGAGACCGCCTCCAGGGGCAGGGTGTGCAGTTCGTTGGGGGTGCAGGCCAGGACCACGGGGGAACCCGTCCTCGGGGTTCCCGCCCGGGCCACCGTCAGGCGCAGCACGGACGAGACGTGCCACGACAGCAGGTGCTCGACCTCCACGTACCGCTCGCCCGAGGTCTGCCACTTGCGTCCCACCGCGCGCAGCGCGGGCATGATCACCTCGTTCCAGGCGGTGACCAGACCGTGGTCGGCGATGGCGGCCTCCAACCGTCGCTGCACGGTGGGGGCGTCCAGTCGCACCGCGGCCCGGGCCAGGCCCCGGCACTCCTGGTGGACGTTCTCCCCGAGGGGCAGCGTGTTCCCGCCCCCGGTGGGCGTGCGGCGACCGGTCCCGTCCCCGTCGCCTCCGCCGGCCCCGTCGTCGGCGTCACCGGGGTCACCGGGGCCCGGTGTCCCGGCCCCCCGCCTCCCGTCCTCGCCTCCGTTCCCGTCGCCGCCTCCGCCGTCCCCGGTCGTCGCGCGCCGTCCGCGCCCCGGCTTCCCCGGCGTGTCGCGGGGCGGGGCGGGCGTCCGCCGGGCCCCTTCCCGCCCGTCGGGCGGGTCGGACGCGGAATTCCCCGGCGTGTCGTCCGACGGGGGGCCGACCATCGGGTCGCCGCCCGTCACGGCCGCCCGCCGGGCCTCGGCGGCGGCCTCGGCGGGTGGCACTCCCTCGCTGGTCAGGCGGCACATGTGGGCCAGGAGGGCGATGTCCTCGGGGGCCCAGCGCCGGTGACGGCCACCGGTGTGTCGCGCCGGTCCGATGCCGTAGCGGTGGTCCCAGGAACGCAGCGTGGTGGGCGCCACGCCGAAGCGTTTGGCCACCGCCCCGGTGGTCAGGCCGGCACTTCCCCCGGTCTCCGCCCCACCCCCGGTGACCTGCGGTTCCCCGGCTCGCTCCGGTCGCCGTCGGGGGCCGCTCGCGGAGCGGGGGGCCGCTTTCTCCTCGCGCATGCGCCCACTCTACGTTTCATCTCCGGAATACGACGCAGAAACGACGCAAGTTGTGCCATGCGTCGCTTCGGCCCACGATGAAATGGCCGCGGCGTGACGAAGCGCCCGGTGTCGGTGTCCAACCCGTGCGGGCCTGCACGGACCGGGACACCCGTCCCGGCCAACCGACCGGCCCCCAGCCCGGCGGGAGGAGCGACCACGTGGCCACAGCGACACACGATTCCGAGCGCATCGACAAGACACGTACCGGAGGGGTCACCCACCCCGGACGCACCGAGCGACCCGGCCGACCCGGCGGTGCGCCCGGTACCCCGACCCGGGCGCTCGGACCACCGGCCCCGGCGGGAAGACCCCCGGGGGAGCCGGTTCGGCCCCCCGGTGCCCCCGGCACCAC
>NZ_VKHS01001029.1 GCF_014141525.1 Streptomyces calidiresistens | reverse complement strand
CCTCCCACCCGGTCCCGCCGCCCCCGGGCGGAGGTGTCGACGAGGGTCCCGCTGCCCCGCTCCCCGAAAGGCGGGGCCCGCCCGGGACATGCGTGTCCCGTTCCCGGCTCCGGGCCCGTTCGGGTGGGGCGGAGCGAGACCCCGCCGGGATCGGGGGACGTCGGCGGGACCACTCACCGGCCTCGACTGCAGGAGGTCCATGTGCTCCTCACTCCACTCATCGAGGGGCACCATCGCGGTGTTGAGCGACTCTCCCGGGCCGGTCGGCGAGTACCCCACCTTGGGCGGCACCTGCCGGTACACCTCACGGCGCACCGGCCTCCATCGCACGGAGGTGGAGGGTGAGCATCCCCTCGCCGACCCTCTCACCGTCCGGTGCGGTTCCCCGAAACGCAACGGCCGCCGGCCCGGCTCGAAGAGGATCAGCCCTTTCCGCTTTCCCCATCGCATCGATCGAGGTGTCAAGACCGCGAATATATCTCCGCCGCTTGACGTATTCCCCACCGCCGGAGGCACGACCACTTACAAAATTGTCAGTACCTGCCAAATATGTAAGTACTTGATGGAATACCGGAGAACACCCAGCATGGATACAACACCCCGGCGACAGACCGATCGCCGGGTCACATTCCGCGTTCGGAATTCACCTTTTCCGGAACCGCCCGTGGAGAACCGGAGAGCGACATGACCGCGCAGACCCCCGTGCCCGTCACCGTCATCGGGCTGGGCTCGATGGGATCGGCCCTGGCCGAGGCATACCTGCGGGCCGGCCACCCGACCACCGTGTGGAACAGGACGGCCTCGAAGGCCGAACCCCTGATCGGCAAGGGGTCGGTGCACGCCGCTTCCGTTCGGGAAGCGGTCGCGGCGAGCCCTCTGATCATCACCTGCCTCATGACCTACGACGACACGCTCCGGGTGCTCGAACCGGCCGGCACCGTCCTGGAGGGCCGCGCCCTGGTCACCCTCAACAGCGGGTCACCCGCCGACGCCCGCAGGACCGCCGAGTGGGCGACCGGCCACGGTGCCCGATACCTCGACGGGGCCGTCAAGAACGTCCCCTCCGCCATCGGGGCGGACGACACCCTGCTGTACTACAGCGGCGACAAATCCATTTTCGACGAGTTCGAGACGACGCTCGGGGTGATGGGCGGCCACACCGTACATCTCGGCGACGAGGCCGACCTCGCCGCCCTCTACGAGATGGCGGTCGGCGGTACCCTGCTGCCCGCCCTCGTCGGTTTCTTCCAGGGCGCCGCCGTGCTCCAATCCCGGGGATTGGAAGCGAGCACCCTGGTGCCGTACGCCGCCAAATGGTTCGAAATGATCATTTCCCTCCTGCCGATGTACGCCCGGGAAATCGACAGCAACGACTACAGCCGCCCCGCCGCCTCGGTGAACGTCTTCCACCGAGGGGCCGCGGCCGACCTGGACATCGGCCGGGAGGGCGATGTGGACGTGGACTGGCAGCGCCCCCTGCACTCCCTGGTCCGGCGGGCGGTCGAGAGGGGACACGGGGAGGACAGCATCGCGGTCCTGACCGAGATGCTCAAGAGGACGCACGCGTGACCGTCATCCCGCCCGGGCGCTCCCCGGGCTCTCGGGGTGCCCCC
>NZ_VKHS01001028.1 GCF_014141525.1 Streptomyces calidiresistens | reverse complement strand
CCGCCGGCCTCCTGTGTCGGACTCGCCCCGGCCACCAAGTTCCCCGGCCGGGCCTTGCCCCGCCACCCGCTACGAGCCGGCCCGGGCGGTCGTCGACGCCCTGCGGGACGCGACCCCGACCACCCGCCAGGAGGTCAGGTCGGAGATGAACTGCGCGAGGACTTGACCGAGGACGCCGGCGGCCAGGAAAGAGCTGGTCAGCCACGTCATCGCAGTCGTTCTGCGCTCGGGCGGAAGGTGTTCGGCGAGGTAGGCGAAAGCGGCGGGCGCGAAGGTGGCGGCGGTCAGCCCCTGGAGGGCGCGCAGCGCGAAGGCGACGGCGGGCCCGGGCGCGGCGGCGACGGAGGCGGTCACCACGGCGGTGATCGCCAATCCGGTGACCAGTACCCGGCGCCGACCCAGGCGATCGGCGAGCGGACCGGAGAAGAGGAAACCGGTGGCGTAGCCGATGCCGAAGGATGTGACGACCCAGCCGGCCGTGGTGGTCGTGGTGGACCATGCCTCGGCGAAGAGGTCGAGCAGCGGCAGCACGGTGTAGAGCTGTCCCACGACCAGCACGCCGATCACGCACAGTATCGGCACGGTTCGGGTGAACGGTACCCGGTCCGAGCCGGGGCCGGACGGTGCCGCCGCCGGGGGCACCGTGCCGGTGTGGTGGGGAGCGGGCGAGGAGGACTTCGACGGGGGTGTCGGAAGCCCCCTGTTCGCTGCCGCGTCAACGGGGGAACGGCGTCTCATGCCCCCATGGAAGCAACCAACCAGTTGGATGTCAAAGGTGGCCTCTTGCTTCACGACGCCGGATGGTGACGTTCAGGTCATCGATGAGTGAAGGGTGTGGCAGAAGTTGCCGCCGAGCATGTCTTTCACCGAGTTTTACTTCCCGGTATCATGAGCTTCCCCCAGGAGCAACCAAACAGTTGGATTTGAGCACGAAGTGCGGTGAGGACATGACCCGACGGGACGCGACCCTGACCCGGAAGAAGCTGCTGGCCGCGGCCCGGAAGGAGTTCGCCGAATTCGGCATCGCCGGCGCCCGGGTGGACCGGGTGGCCTCGCTGGCGGGCGTCAACAAGGAACGCGTCTACGGCCACTTCGGCAGCAAGGAAGGGCTGTTCGCCGCGGTGATCGGCGCCGCGATGGACGAACTGGCCGAGGCGGTGTCGGAGCCGGGTGACGACATCGCCGCCTGGGTCGGCCGGATCTACGACTTCCACCGGGAACGGCCCGACCTGCTGCGGCTGCTGATGTGGGAGGCGCTCCACGAATGGCAGGAGGAGCCGCCGGGCGAGCAGGAACGGCTGGCACGCTACTCGATGAAGGTGGACGCGCTGGCCCGGCGTCTCGACCTGCCGGGAGGACCGGAGGCGGCGACGACACTGCTGTCGCTGATCGGGCTGGCCGCATGGCCCACCGCGGTTCCCCAGCTGACCCGCCTCATCATCGGCCCCCACGTGGGGACCCAACACGCGCAGGAGGCGATCCGCAACGGCGTGATGGCCATGGCGGAGGGTGCCGTGCGGAATCGATCGCAGTGAAACCGGACCGCCGAAGGGACCGGACGGAAGTGCGCCCGCAGCGGCGGGTCCACCCGGGTGGGCGGAGTGGGCGAGGGC
>NZ_VKHS01001027.1 GCF_014141525.1 Streptomyces calidiresistens | reverse complement strand
CCCCCACCCCCACCGACGCCGCCCGCGAGCCCGCGCAGGTGCCGACGAGGACCGCCGGAGGGCTGCCCCGGCGTCGCCGCACCGCACCGGCACCGACAGACACCGCGACCCGCCGCGACGGTGCCGCCGGCAGTTCCCGCCCTCCCGTGGAGGCCAGTGCGCCCATCGGCGCCCTCTTCCGCGGCACCAGTGCCGCCCGCGCCATGCCCAACAGCTCCGAGACACCCCAGAAGGATCAGCGATGACTTCCGAGAACCTGCGTTGGATGCTCAATCAGTTGGCAGACCGCGAGGGGGTGCGAGACGTGGTGCTGGCCTCCAGCGACGGTCTTCCTCGGGCCTGCTCCCAGGGCCTTGACCGAGATGACCTCGACCGCTTCGCCGCCGGACTGTCCGCGGTGTGCTCCACCGGTGCGGCCCTGGGCGAATTGGTGTCCGACAGCCCGGCCGACTGGCGCCAGACGATGATCGAATTCGAACGCGGTCTGTTGCTGCTCGTCCGGGGCGCCGAGAACTCCCTTCTGGGAGTGATCATCGAATCGGGGTCCGAGGTCGAGCAGGTCGCCTACCACGCACACGAACTCGCCTCCCAGATGGGGCAGGCCCTGACCACCGCACCGCGCCGGGCCGATCAGCAGTGACCCCCCGCCGCCAGCGGCGGGACCTGGTGCGGCCCCATGTCATCACCGGGGGCCGCGCCTCTCCCACCCGCAACACCCACCGCCTGGACCTGATCACACTGCTCGTCGCGGTCCCCGGCACCCCCACCACCGACCTGGGCCCCGAAGAGCGGCGCATCGTCACCTTGTGCCGGGGCGGACGCCTGGCTGTGGTGGATGTCTCCGGACGGCTCGGGCTGCCGCTGACCGTCACCCGGGTGCTGATCGGAGATCTGCTGGACTCCGGCCACCTGGTGATCCACACCCCCCTGCCCACCGGCGCCCCGGCGGCGGAGAAGGACACCGATCCGGACGTCGAGATTTTGGAGAAGCTGCTTCATGGCCTCCGCGCCCTGTGAAACCTACCTGAGCGACAGCGTGCAGACCGCGGTGAAAATCCTGGTCGCCGGCCCTTTTGGAGTCGGCAAGACCACTTTCATAGAAGCGGTCAGTGAGATCAGACCTCTGCGCACCGAGGAGACCATGACCACGGCCGGCGAGGGCGTGGACACCCTGATCGGCCTGAACGACAAGAGCACCACCACCGTCGGCCTGGACTTCGGGCGCCGGACCGTCACCCCGGATTTGGCCCTCTACCTGTTCGGAGCACCCGGCCAACCCCGCTTCCGGCACCTGTGGGGCTCCCTGGCCCTGGGCGCCTACGGCGCCCTGGTGCTTGTCGACGTCCGCGACCTCGGGGCTTCCTTCACCGCGCTGGAACTGGTGGAGAGCAACGGCCTGACCTATGCGGCGGTCGTCAACACCTTCCCCGACTCCGCCAACCACCCCGAGGAGGAGGTGCGCGAGGCCCTCGACCTCGCCCCGGGGACCCCTCTGCTGACCTGCGACGCCCGTGAACCCCGCTCGGCCCACAACGCGCTGATCGGGCTGGTGCGCCATCTGCTGGAGACCCGACGACTGGAGCCGAAGTGAGCCTCACACCCCCCGGCTGCCCCGCCCACACC
>NZ_VKHS01001026.1 GCF_014141525.1 Streptomyces calidiresistens | reverse complement strand
CGGCGGCCGGCCCGGGTCCACAGCGGTGGACGAACTGCACTGCGCTCCCGGCAACGCCGGTATCGCCGAGGTGGCCCGGGTCCACCCCGTGGACGCCGTGGACGGCGCCGCGGTGACCGACCTGGCCCGCCGGGTCGGCGCCGACCTCGTGGTCATCGGCCCGGAGGCCCCGCTGGTGGCCGGGGTGGCCGACGCCCTGCGGGAGGCCGGGTTCGCGGTCTTCGGCCCCTCGGCCGAGGCGGCCCGCCTCGAGGGCAGCAAGGCCTTCGCCAAGGAGGTCATGGCCGCCGCCGGGGTGCCCACCGCGCAGGCGCGGCTGTGCGTCACCGCCGCCGAGGTGGACGACGCCCTGGACGCCTTCGGTCCCCCCCACGTGGTCAAGGACGACGGTCTGGCGGCGGGCAAGGGCGTCGTGGTCACCTCCGACCGGGAGGCCGCCCGGGAGCACGCCCTGGCCTGCGACCGGGTGGTGATCGAGGAGTACCTGGACGGGCCCGAGGTCTCGCTGTTCGCGGTGACCGACGGCGAGACCGTGGTGCCGTTGCGCCCCGCGCAGGACTTCAAGCGGGCACTGGACGGCGACGAGGGCCCGAACACCGGTGGCATGGGTGCCTACTCGCCGCTGCCGTGGGCCGACGCGGATCTCGTCGACCGGGTGCTGGAGACCGTGCTGCGGCCGACCGTGGACGAGATGCGGCGCCGGGGCACCCCCTTCTCCGGGCTGCTCTACGCCGGTCTGGCGATCACCTCGCGCGGGGTGCGGGTGATCGAGTTCAACGCCCGCTTCGGCGATCCCGAGACGCAGGTGGTGCTGGCCCGCCTGGAGTCCCCGCTGTCGGGGCTGCTGCACGCCGCCGCCACCGGGCGGCTGGCCGAGCTGCCGCCCCTGCGGTGGAGCGACGACGCGGCCGTGACGGTCGTGGTGGCGGCCGAGAACTACCCCGCCGCCCCGCGCACCGGCGACCCGATCGAGGGGCTGGCGGAGGTCGCGGAGCGGGACGCCCCGCACGCCCGGGTGCTGCACGCCGGTACCCGGCGGGACGAGGAGGGCCGGGTGGTCTCGGCGGGCGGCCGGGTGCTGTCGGTCACCGCGACCGGTGGCGACCTCGCCGAGGCCCGGGAACGGGTCTACCGGGCGGTGGCCCGGATCGGCCTGAAGGGCTCCCATTACCGCACCGACATTGCGGCGAAGGCTGCCGAATCGGACTGAACCGCCGCGAATCTCTGCCCAAAGCCCCACCATCGAGTGACCATCCGCCGGTACCGCTGACGGACCGCTCCGCCGCCACTATGGTGCGGCGCGATCGGACCATCGCACATTGCGTCATCGGTGTGCGGTGCCACAGTGGGGGGCACGGGCCGCCCCCGGGGGCGGCCCGGCCGGCGGCGGACGTCCGCCGGCACCGCACACCGGACCCCGACCCCGGAAGCGGAGGGCAGCAGATGGTGCAGCAGCGAGCCGCGCGCGGTGCGCGGGAACACGCCCTGGCCGTGCTGCGGGTGCGGAATCGCGCCCTCGCGGCCGCCATGGCACCGGCGGCCGCCGGCGTCGTCCTGCTCTCCGCCGTCGCCACCGACTGGCTGCCGCCGGTCCTGGCGGTGGTGGGGTGGGTGCTGCTGGGGGTG
>NZ_VKHS01001025.1 GCF_014141525.1 Streptomyces calidiresistens | reverse complement strand
CGTCAACGCCGACCTCAGCTGACCTCAAACGTCAACTCGCCGACAAGGTCATCGACAACCGGGCTCATCTGGAGGCATCAACCCGCAGCATCCTCCACGGAATCCAGAAATTCCTTGTCCGTGTCAGAGGATACTTCCGGGCCCCGCACACCAGATACGCGACAGACACCATTCAGTACTGCAATGACACTCCGTGACGTTGTGGGCATGGCTTCGTTGGTCGGAGTGTGAACGAAGAGGTGGTCGGCGGTTGGTCGGGGATGTTCGATGGCTTCGTGGCGCGGTTCGCGGGGCGATTCGGTCGGGTGGGGCCCCGGCGGCGGATGGTCGCCTATCTGCGGGGACTGTTGGGGGATGCCGACGCGATGCGTGATGACTTGCGCGAGGCGGTGGTGAAGCATCTGGGGGATGCCGAGCGCGGGGTTCTCATTCTTGATGAGACGGGTTTTGTGAAGAAAGGCGTTCGATCGGCGGGGGTGGCGCGGCAGTATTCGGGGACGGCTGGTCGGATCGAGAATTCCCAGATCGGTGTCTTTCTGGCCTACGAGTCCGGGAGGGGGCGGGCTTTGATCGACCGCGAGCTGTATCTGCCGAAGGACTGGACGTCGGATCGGGAGCGATGCCGGGCCGCCGGTATCGGTGATGAGGTGGGGTTCGCGACCAAAACCGATCTGGGGTTGCGGATGCTCGAGCGGGCCGTGGCGGCCGGGATTCCGTTCGGGTGGGTGACCGCCGATGAACTCTACGGTCAGACGAGTCGGATCCGGATGTAGCTGGAGGAACACGACATCCCCCATGTGCTCGCGGTACCGAAATCGCAGATGGTCATGACGATGGAGTTGTTCGGCCGGGCCCGTGCCAAGGAGTTGATCGGCGGCCTGCCGGAAGGGGATTGGAGACGTCTGAGCTGCGGTGACGGGGCCCGGGGCGACGGGAGTACCAGTGGGTGGCGGCGGCGATCCGGCCCTGGCGTCGCCCGGGATGGGATCACTGGCTGTTGGCCCGCCGCAGCCCTTCCGATCCGGAGAAGATCGCCTACTACATCTGTTTCTGTCCCGCCGGAACGCCGTTGGAGGAACTCGTGCGGGTGGCGGGATCGAGGTGGATGGTCGAGGAATGCTTCCAAACCGCGAAGAACGAGACCGGTCTCGATCACTACCAGGTCCGCGGATACACGGCCTGGTATCGGCACATAACCCTTTCCATGGCCGCGCTTGCCTTCCTCGCCATCCTGCGAGCGGAGGCAAAAAAGGGGATCTCCAAAGCGATGTCGATCACCCCCTCATACCCCTGAACATGAACGAGGCCAGGCGACTCTTCAATCACATCGCCCTACCCGTCCGACACCATGCCCGGGACGTGATGTCCTGGTCCCTGTGGCGAAGAAGAAGCCAAGCCCGAGCCCGCATCAGCCATTACAAACGCAGAGGACATCACGAAGTGTCGTTGCAGTACTAAGGGCTCCTAACGCAATGAGGTTGGGCCGTGTCCTTCGGCCGGTTGGTTCGGTTGTTCGGGTGTGGGGAAGCGTGATCCTCAACCGTGGTTGGTGGACGATGAGTTGTGGGCGCGGGTCGAGCCGCTGGTGCCCGTGCGGCAGCGCCGGCACCGGCATCCGGGTCTGAAGGC
>NZ_VKHS01001024.1 GCF_014141525.1 Streptomyces calidiresistens | reverse complement strand
CCTCTCCCCCGCCCTCCCGACGCCTGCCGACCGGTCGGTCCGTCGGGTCAGCCGATCCCGGCCCGGCTCGGCGGGCCCTCCGTCGGGCTCCCCCCGGGGGACGCGGGCCCCGCCGCCGCGCGCGGCCCGCCCGGGACACCCGGCCCGCCCGGAGCGCCCGGGTCGTGGAAGCGACGCCGCCACGCCAGGGAGACGTACACCAGGGCGATGAGCACCGGCACCTCGATCAGCGGGCCCACCACTCCCGCCAGGGCCTGGCCGCTGGTCACCCCGAAGGTGCCGATGGCGACCGCGATGGCCAGCTCGAAGTTGTTGCCGGCCGCCGTGAACGCCAGCGTGGTGGTGCGCTCGTAGCCCAGGCCGAGGAAGCGGCCCAGCGCGAAGGTGCCGCACCACATCAGCGCGAAGTAGATCAGCAGCGGCACCGCGATCCGGGCCACGTCCAGCGGGCGGGAGGTGATGGTGTCCCCCTGGAGCGCGAAGAGCAGCACGATCGTGAAGAGCAACCCGTACAGCGCCCACGGCCCGATCCGGGGCAGGAACCGTTCCTCGTACCGCTCGCGGCCCATCCGTCGCTCGCCCACCCGCCGGGTGAGGAAGCCGGCCAGGAGCGGGACACCGAGGAAGACCGCCACGTTCGCCGCGATCCTCCAGGCGGAGACCTCCAGCGCCTCACCGCCCCCGAGCCCCAGCCACCGGGGGAGGAGGTCCAGGTAGAACCAACCGAGCAGGCCGAAGGCGAACACCTGGAAGACGGAGTTCAGGGCGACCAGCACGGCGGCGGCCTCGCGGTCCCCGCAGGCCAGGTCGTTCCAGATGATGACCATCGCGATGCACCGGGCCAGGCCCACGATGATCAGACCCGTGCGGTACTCGGGCAGGTCGGCCAGGAAGATCCACGCCAGGGCGAACATCACGGCCGGGCCGACGAGCCAGTTCACCACGAGGGAGGAGATCAGCAGGCGGCGGTCCCCCGTGACGGTGTCCAGGCGGTCGTACCGGACCTTGGCCAGCACGGGGTACATCATCACCAGCAGGCCCAGGGCGATCGGCAGGGAGATCCCGCCGACCTCCACGGCCGCCAGGGCCGAGTCCAGGCCGGGGACCACCCGTCCCAGGCCCAGGCCGATCGCCATCGCCAGCAGGATCCACACCGCGAGGAAGCGATCGAGCGTGGACAGTCGGCCGACCAGGGCCGCGGCACCGGGGACGGGCGTCCCCCGGTCGGCCGTCCCCGGTGCCCGGGCGCTCACGGGCACGCCCGCTTGCGGTCGTCGGCCCGGGTGCGGCGGGCCAGCCCGGCCAGCTGCGCGAAGCCCTCGGAGAGCCCGGTGAGCACCTCGGGGCGCAGCCGGTAGTAGGTGAAGCGTCCGCACGGCTCGGTTTCCACCACGCCCGCCTCCCGCAGCACCCGCAGGTGGTTGGAGAGATTGGTCTGCCGGGCGCCGGTCTCGGCGACCAGGTGCGTGGTGCACAGGGTCTCGTGGGCCAACAGGGTCACGATCCTCAGCCGCAGCGGGTCGCCCAGCGCGCGCATCAGATCAGTATCGACTGACATCAGCATGTGCTGATACTGTCACGCCCGTCGGTGTCCCCGCCGGCATCCCGTGCGTCCCGCCCGGAGCGGGCC
>NZ_VKHS01001023.1 GCF_014141525.1 Streptomyces calidiresistens | reverse complement strand
CCCCCGGCGAGCTGCTCGACATCGCCCTGGAGGCCGCCGCCCGCGCCGGCCGCCTGCTGCGCGGCGGCCGTCCCGACGACCTCGCCGTCGCGGCCACCAAGTCCAGTCCCATCGACGTGGTCACCGAGATGGACCTGGCCGCCGAGAAGCTGATCACCGACTTCCTCGCCGAGCGCCGCCCCGACGACGCGGTGCTGGGCGAGGAGGGCGGCGACACCGCCGGCACCAGTGGCGTGCGCTGGGTCGTCGACCCCCTCGACGGCACCGTCAACTACCTGTACGGCCTGCCCAACTGGGCGGTCTCCATCGCGGCCGAGATCGACGGCCGCACCGCCGTGGGGGTGGTGGAGATCCCCATGCGCGGCGAGACCTGTTGGGCCGTGCTCGGCGGGGGAGCGCTGCGCCGCGCCGCCGACGGCACCACGACCCCGCTGCGCTGCCGCCCCTCGCCCCCGCTGGACCGGGCCCTCATCGGCACCGGGTTCAACTACGTCACCGAGGTGCGCGTCGCGCAGGCGGAGGTCGCGCGGCGGCTGATCCCCCGTCTGCGGGACATCCGGCGCGGCGGGTCGGCGGCGATCGACCTGTGCGACGTGGCCGGCGGACGGCTGGACGGCTACTACGAGCGCGGCCTGGGCGCCTGGGACCTCGCCGCGGGTGAGCTGATCGCCCGTGAGGCGGGCGCCCTGACCGGTGGTCGTCCCGGTCGGCCGGCGGACGGCGACCTCGCCGTGGCCGCCTCGCCCGGGGTCTTCGAACTCCTCCAACCCCTCCTGGAGGAGCTCGGCGCCTGGCACGACTGAGCCGGTCCAGCCGGTCCCCCGGGGCCCGAGGGCGGACGAAGGGGCCCCGGGGAGGAGAAGTCCTCCCCGGGGCCCCTTCCCGCACGAACCGCGTGGGTCGGTCCGGGCGCGATCCCGGGTCGCCCCGGAGCGGTCAGGGGGCCGCGCGCCCGGCGCGGCCCCCTGACGGAGCGCGGGAGATCAGGCGGCCACCCGCTCGACCCGTACGCCGTGCTCCGAGGCCAGGCGCAGCAGGTCCTCCAGCTCGGCCTGCTCCAGGTCCGCGGAGAAGACGTCGCCGGCCTCGCGGGCGCGCTCCAACTGGGTCTCGGTGTTCTCGATGCGCTGCAGAATGCCTGCGGTGAACGCGTCCATGATGCGCCCCCTTGTCATCGGTCGGCGGCACGGGGTGCCGAAGTGGATCGCGATCGCGGAGCCCTCGGAGGGGCGGTCCCGTCACGGTTCGCCGGCGTCGATGCCTGGCGCCCGGTGGGGGGATCGCTGGGGTGTGCAGGGGTGATCCCCGGGCGGCACCCCCCGGAAACCTTCCGGCAACAGAAAAAACGATGGACATTCCGGTGAACGCCCGGTTCGCCGGCGGCCCACCCCCGGGTCGTCCCCGTTTCCACCGGTTCCCGGAGGGCTTTCGCGGCACTCCGTGCCCGTTCCGGTTCGGGGTGGCCACCCCACGGTCCCCCGCGTCCCCCGGGTACCTCGCCACGGTCCTCACCCGGTGTCCTGACGGCGCGCTTACCCGTGCCCGGGGGAGGATGGACCCGGGACGCGTGATCCCCGGGGCCGGACCGACCGTCCGGCACCGGGACGCCCCGGCCGGGCCCGTGCCCGAAGC
>NZ_VKHS01001022.1 GCF_014141525.1 Streptomyces calidiresistens | reverse complement strand
GTGGCCCGAGGGGCGTGCCGCCGGACTGGTGGCGGCGCTCGCCCACCCGGACCGGGTGGGCCGACACCGGTCCCCGGGGACCTTCCTCATGGTCTCCGGCACCCGGGCGACGACGGCCGCGGAGTCACCGCTGCGCGACGCCCCCTGGCTGGCGATCGCGGTCGCCGACCGGCCCGCCGGTTCGGCGACCGCCGTGATCCGTCTGGCCGCGGTCGCCGACGAGGAGATCGCGCTGCTCGCCTCCGGGGCCTCGCACGCCCTCGGGGAGGAGGTGCGGTGGGCTCCCGCCCCGGCGGGCGCCCCGGACGTGGTGGCGCGGCGGATCGAGCGGCTGGGGCGGATCGTGCTGCGCGAGGAGCCGCTGCGGTCCCCCTCGGCGGAGGCCGTGCGCGGCGCGCTGACGGAGGGCCTGCGCCGGGAGGGGGTGGACGCGCTGCTGGAATGGGGCCGCGCGGCGCGGGGCCTGCGCGAGCGGATGGCGTTCCTGCACGACGCGCTGGGCGACCCGTGGCCCGATGTCTCGGACGAGGCCCTGGTGGCACGGGCCGACGAGTGGTTGGGTGACGCCCGGAACCGCGCCGACCTGGCCCGGGTGGACACCGTCCGGCTGCTCACCTCGTTGCTGCCCTGGACCGGTGGGGCGGCGGCACGCCTGGATGAATGGGCGCCCGAGCGGGTGGAGGTCCCCTCCGGGGCCCGGATCCGGGTGGACTACTCCGGGGAGCGTCCGGTGCTGGCCGCCCGGGTCCAGGAACTCTTCGGCATGGAGGAGACCCCGGCGCTCGCGGACGGCCGGGTGCCGTTGGTGGTGCACCTGTTGTCGCCGGCGGGCAGGCCGGCGGCGGTGACCGCGGATCTGGCGTCGTTCTGGCGCGAGGGCTACCGGGCGGTGCGGGCGGAACTGCGGGGCCGCTATCCCCGGCACGCCTGGCCGGAGGACCCGCTGACCGCGGAACCGGTGCGGCGGGGCCCGCGTCGGGGGTGAGCCCGGCGCGGGCCCGGGGCCCCCGCCCGTGATCGGGCGGTGGCCCCGTGGGTCACCCTCCCGGCACCGGCGCGGGGCCGGGTCCCGCCGGACTCACTCGGCGCGGCGCAGGGAGGCGTCGGGGGCGTCGCCCTTCCCGTTCCCGTCTTTCCCGTCGTCCTTGTCGTCCTCGTCGTCCTTGTCGTCCTCGTCGTCCTTGTCGTTCTCGTCGTTCTCGTCGCCCTCGTCGTCACCCGGGCAGGCGGTTCCCTCCTCGTCGGACTCCTCGGCGTCGTCCGACTCCTCGGCGTCGCCGTCCCGGTCGGTGTCCTCGTCGGACTTCCCGGCCCGGTCGGCCCCGGTGTCCTCGTCGGACTTCCCGCTCCGGTCGGCCTCGGTGTCCTCACCGTCACCGGGGTCGGTCCCGTCACCCGGGTCGGGGTCCACCGGGCACTCCCCGGGCACCTCCGGGTCCTCCGGGTCACCGGGCTCCCGGGGATCGGTGGGGTCGGCCGGCTCGCCGGGGTCCGCGGGCGCCGGCGGCTTCGGCTTCTCCTGCGCCGGCGGCGTGCCGGGACCGGGCACCTGTCCCCCGGGCTTCTCCCCCGGCTCGGCCGGTGCCCCGGGCGAGCCGGGGGTCGGGGCCGGGGTGGTGGACCCGCCGGGCC
>NZ_VKHS01001021.1 GCF_014141525.1 Streptomyces calidiresistens | reverse complement strand
GACCGGGAGGGCGGGACCGGGCCCCGGCGCCCCGATCCGCACCTCCCGAACGCCCCCGGGCGCGGAACCGCGCCGGGGGAGGGACAATTTCGGTGCCGCGAGGTGCGGACAGCCGGGCGGCGCGTCGCCTATGTTTGCGTGGTGCGGGCCGCCCCGGCTGCGGCCCGACCGGCAGTCGGACACCGGGGATCCCGGGGGACCCGGACGGACTCCGGACGCACACCGGACGCGCCCACCGGATCCCGTATCCCCGCGGCGCGCCGGCCGAACGCCGGATGGACACTGTGGACGACACCCCGGGATCGGATCCCGGCGGTGTCATGGTGGAGGAGGCGCTGTGAGCAGCGACCCGTGGGGCCGCGTCGACGAGACGGGCACCGTGTACGTGCGGACTGCCGACGGGGAGAAGGTCGCCGGCTCCTGGCAGGCGGGCTCGCCCGATGAGGCTCTCGCCTACTTCGAGCGGAAGTACGAGGGTCTCGTGGTGGAGATCGGGCTGCTGGAGCGCCGGGTGCGCACCACCGATCTCGCGGCCAAGGACGCGCTGGTGGCGATCGACCACCTCCGGCAGCAGGTGAACGAGGCCCATGCCGTGGGCGACCTGGACGCCCTGGCGAGGCGGCTGGACCGGCTGACCGCGACGGTGGACGAGCGTCGCGAGGAGCGGAAGGTCGCGCGCAGCCGACAGCTCGAGGAGGCCAGAAAGGCCAAGGAGGACCTGGTCGCCGAGGCCGAGGAGCTGGCGGCCGGCGACCAGTGGCGGGCGACCGGGGAGCGGCTGCGCGCCCTGGTGGACACCTGGAAGGGCCTCCCGCGGCTGGACCGCAGGACCGACGACGAGCTGTGGCACCGCTTCTCGCACGCCCGCTCGGCCTTCTCCAAGCGGCGCAAGGCGCACTTCGCCGCCCTCGACGCGCAGCGCGAGGAGACCCGGCGCCGCAAGGAGAAGCTGATCTCCGAGGCCGAGGCCCTCTCCTCCTCCACCGACTGGGGTCCCACCGCCGCCCGGTACCGGGAGCTGATGCGGGAGTGGAAGGCCGCCGGGCGCGCCCAGCGGGACGCGGAGGAGGACCTGTGGACCCGGTTCCGGGCCGCCCAGGACGTCTTCTTCGCCGCCCGGAGCGAGGTGTTCGCCGAGCGCGACGCCGAGTACCGGGAGAACCTGGCCAGGAAGGAGGAGCTGGTCCTGGAGGCCGAGAAGCTCCTCCCGATCGGTGACGTGAAGGCGGCCCGGGCCGCCCTGCGCTCCATCGGCGAGCGCTGGGAGGCGATCGGACACGTGCCCCGGGAGTCCCGCGCCGCGGTCGAGGGACGGATCCAGGCCGTGGAGCGGGCGGTGCAGGAGGCCGAGGAGGCCGAGTGGCGCCGCACCAACCCCGAGGCGCGGGCCCGCGCGGCGGGGCTGACCGGGCAGCTGCAGGACGCCGTGGACCGGCTGGAGCGCCAGATCGCGACCGCCCGGGAGGCCGGCAACACCGCCAAGGCGGACAAGCTGGAGCGGGAGCTGGAGGGACGCCGCGCGCTGCTGGAGCAGGCGCTCAAGGGGCTGCGCGAGTTCGGCGGCTGACCGTTCCCGCCCGCGCGCCGCGGGCGGGAACGGGGCGGGGTTCGGCCCCCACCGCGCGGTGGGGGCCGAACC
>NZ_VKHS01001020.1 GCF_014141525.1 Streptomyces calidiresistens | reverse complement strand
GTCGTGCCCTCCCCGCCGGGGACGGTGCCGAGCCGAACGCCCCCCGCGGGGACGCCCGCACCGGCCGCGCGGCGACCCGCACCGCCGGTCGGGTCCCGGCCCCCCGCCGTTCCACCGACGGTCGCACCGGCGGCGGAGGCGGTCGCCGTCGCGGCAGGCCCCGCAGGAAGCCCCGCTACCTCTTGTGGTCCGCCGGTACGCTCGCCGTCCTGTTGCTCCTGGGCACCGGCGTCCTCGCCTGGCTGTACCACAAGCTCGACGGCAACGTGCAGTCCGCCGACGTGGACGACAAGATCGGCGGCGACCGCCCCGACGACCTCGCCCCCGACGCCGAGACCATCCTCCTGATCGGCTCCGACAGCCGCGAGGGCACCGAGGGCGCCTACGGCGACTTCGACGGCATGAACTCGGACACCATGATGGTCGTCCACATCGCCGAGAACCGGGAGTGGGCCACCGTCGTCTCGCTGCCCCGCGACTCCTGGGTGGAGATCCCCGCCTGCGAACTGGGCAACGGCGAGGTCTCCGAGCCCTACTTCGGCAAGCTCAACTCCGCCTACTCCACCGGCGGCATGGGCGGGGACGTGGAGTACGCCACCGCCTGCGCCATCCGCACCGTCGAGCACAACGCCGGCCTGCGCATGGACCACTTCATCACCATCGACTTCAACGGCTTCAGCGGCATGGTCGACGCCCTGGGCGGCGTGGACATGTGTCTCGACGCGCCCATCGACGACCCCAAGGCGCACCTGAAGCTGGACGCGGGCTGCCAGAGCCTGAGCGGCGAGGAGGCCCTGGGCTACGTCCGCGCCCGCTACAGCCTGGGCGACGGCAGCGACCTGAGCCGCATCAACCGGCAGCAGGAGTTCATGCAGGCCCTCGTCGCGAAGGCCCGCTCCAGCCTCACCAACCCGGCCGCCCTCTACGACTTCATGGGCGCCGTCACCGGGTCGCTGACCACCGACCCCGAACTCGCCGGTCTCCAGCCGCTGCTCTCCCTGGCCACCCAGCTCCAGGACATCCCGCAGGACGCGATCACCTTCATGACCGTCCCCAACTACCCGCGTGAGCTGGACGATCCCACCGACCGGGCCAACGTCGTGTGGCAGTACCCGCACGCCGAACTGGTCTTCACCGCCATGGCGCGCGACGAGCGGCTGACCGAGGAGGAGATGGAGCGGGCCGCCGCCGAGCAGCCGACCATCTCCCCGGTCGACGTCCGGGTGCAGGTGCTCAACGGCTCCGGGGTGGTCGGCCAGGCCGCCGAGGCCGCCGAGGCGCTGCGCGCGGCGGGCTTCCAGGTGCCCTTCACCGGCAACTCCGACCTGGTGGACGGCACGATCATCCGCCACCCCGAGGGTCTGGAGGACCACGCGCGCCTGCTGGCCAAGCGGGTCCCCGGGGCCCGGCTGGAGTCCATGGAGTCCGAGACCCCCGGTGTGCTCACCCTGATCACCGGCCCGGACTTCGCCGGCGTCAACGGCGGCTGAGGCCGGGGTCGGGCCGTCCGGGCCCCGACCATCTCCCCGGTCGACGTCCGGGTGCAGGTGCTCAACGGCTCCGGGGTGGTCGGCCAGGCCGCCGAGGCCGCCGAGGCGCTGCGCGCGGCGGGCTTCCAGGTGCCCTTCACCGGCAACTCCG